>CAJWBW010000001.1:0-23096 GCA_913020415.1 uncultured Phycisphaerae bacterium
GGGCTGGGATTGCCGGAGATTCCGACCAGGCCGCCCCAGGTCCGCGTGCCGATCAGTGGTCCCAGGCCCGCCTGTCGGAACAGCCAGGGGAACATGTCCCCGCCGGAGCCCGCGCGTCCGTTGATCAGCATGCACTTGGGGCCGGAGTGGCTCGCCTGCGGCACCTTCCAGTCCTTTCCGTCGCGCAGTGCGAACCAGTTGGTCACGGGTCGGTTCAGCAGTTCGATGAAGCGATTGGGCAGCTGACCGCCGCCGTTCCATCGCTCGTCGATGATCAGGGCGTCCTTTCCGCTCTGGCCGTAGAACTGGCGGTAGAGGTCGTTCTGTCCGTTCACTCCCGTGTCGGGGACGTAGATGTATCCCACACGACCGTCGGTCGCCTTGTCGACGTAGGCGCGATTGCGTTCGATCCAGGCTCGATACCGGATTCGACCGTCATTTCGCATCGGCTTGACGATGACATGCCGCGCTTCGTCGTCCAGTTCGGGGTTCGCACTCACCGTCAGTTCGGTGTGCTGCCCGGCCGTACCGATGAAGGCGTGGTGCGGATCCATCGCGGTGTCGACGGGAATGCCGTTCACCGCCAGCAGGTAGTCGCCTTCGTGGACGTCCACGCCCGGCATGCTCAGAGGGCCGCGGGCATCCGCATCCCACGGTCCGCCGGTGTGGATGGTCTTGAAGCGATAGGCACCGTCGGCGAGCTCGAAGTCGGCCGCCAGCAGGCCGACGGGCACATTGCCGCCTCCGGGTTCCATGTCGCCTCCACCGCGGTAGGCGTGTCCCACGTTGAGTTCGGCGATCATCTCGCCGATGACGTGGTTCAGGTCCTCCCGGCTCATCACGTCGGGAAGCATCGCGGCGTACTGGACGCGGATCGCATCCCAGTCCACACCGTGCATGTTCTCGACGTAGAAGTAGTCGCGGAACGTCCGCCAGACATCGTTGAAGATCTGATTCCACTCCTCGCGGGGATCGATGACCACGACCATGCCGCGGGTCCTGGCGGTCTTGGCGCTGCCCCCGGATCCCGCATTGCGGATCGCGACCGATCCGCCGCGTCGGTGGGCGATCTTCTTGCCGTCCGCGGACATCTCGAATGATCCCATGGACGCGTTGGCCGAGGATCCCTTGTCGTCGTTGTCGGTGATGTCGTAGGTGTGCAGTGCACCGTTCTTGAGGAACAGCAGCTTGTTGGAGCTGTTGACCGCGAGATTCGAGTACGACCCCACACCGGTGGGCAGGAGGATGGCTCGGGACTCGATGCCGTCGAAGTCGATCGTCATCGTGTCCTCCTCGTCCTCCTCCGGCTGGTCATCCTCTTCCCCGTCATCGCCGCTGCTCTCGGTGTCTCCGCCTCCGGCCCGCGTGGCGGTCATGATCATCGTCATGCCTTCCGCGCTGCGTTCTCCGACCATGGTGTCGCCTTCCAGCGTGAAGGTGGTCGACTCGTCGTCGTCCTCGGAACTCATGACCAGTTGGCCGGCATCGGGGTTCCAGGTGCCTTCGACGTCCATCTCCTCACCCATCATGTCGATCGATACCGTACCGGTCACGGAGTAGTCCTTGGCCATCTTGAGCTCCATGGTGAAGCTGATGGGAGGAACTTCGCCCGGTGCGCCGACGACCTCGACGCTGCCGTTCCAGGTGCCGCTGATGGGGTCCTCGAACACGAGCAGCAGGACGTCGTGCTGGGAGGCGTTCCGCTCGATCGAACGTCGGGCCTCTTCCTGCTCCTTGTCGTCGTCCTCCCGGGGTGCGTCCTCTTCGTCCGCATCGCCCTCGCCGGATTCGTCCGATTCATCGGACTCCTCGGACTCCTCGGACTCATCGGACGCTCCATCACTGGAGTCTTCGGTCTCCTCTTCTTCCTCCTCTTCCCACTCGACCTCGTCGAATTCGACCGTCCAGACCGGATCCATGTCGTTGCGAAGCGGGATGGCGTAGAGGTTCCCCGGTTCGGTGTAGATGAAGGTGCCGTCGACGGGGGAGTATTCGGGGCGGAAGGTCCGGCCGCTGGTGAAGTACAGATAGTCCCCTTCGCGGTCGAAGGCCGGATCCATGTCGTTGAACATGGGGCTGGTGATTCGATGGTGCTCGTCTGCTTCCGTGTCGTAGACCCAGATCGAGGACATGCCGTTCTCGTCCGTGCGGTCGTAGGCCAGCCACCTGGAATCGTGGGACCAGCTGGTGGATGGGCGCTGGGCATAGGTGTCGGACACCACGTGCCTCCGCTCTCCGGTCTCGACGTCGATCATGTGGACGTCGCCGGCCTTTCCGGTGTAGAGGAGCTTCTCGGAGTCGGGACTCCATTCGGTGGCGTGCTTGAAGGGGGTTCCGTCGAAGGTCAGCTGCCGGCGTTCCCCCTTGCCGTCCGATTGGATCATGTAGAGCTCGTACTCGTCGCTTTCATCGCTGAAGTACGTGATCCATCTTCCATCGGGACTCCACATCGGGTCCCGCTCCGCCACGCCGGCGGTGTTCGTCATGTTCCTGGCCACGCCGTGCTCGCTCGGCAGCGACCAGATCTCTCCACGGGCTTCGACCGCGACGCGCTTCCCCTTCGGGGAGACGGCGAAGTTGCGGATGGAGTCGTCGGTCTCGATCCGCCGGTGCCGCACCGAGGGGCGGTCTCCGGGAATGGTGACTTCCACGACCCGGGTCGATCCGGAGGGGATGTCCAGGACCATCAGATCCGTCCCGTGCTGGAAGATGATCTCGCCTCCGCCATCGAGTCCGGGACCGATCGAGGGCCAGAGCACGTCGAACTCCTCGAAGTCCGTCACCTGAACCCGGGTGTCGGTGGCGAGTTCGTACTTCCAGATGTTCATCCGGTGGTTCGCCCCGGCGTCCGACAGGTAGTACAGCGTGTCGCCGTGCCACATCGGTTGGGTATCGGTCCCTTCCCAATCCGTGATCTGCATCGCATTCAGTCCGTCCAGATCCATGATCCAGAGATCGGACGCCATGCCGCCCCGGTAGCGTTTCCACGTTCGACCGTCGCGGGAGTGGGGGGTGTAGGCAAGCAGGGCTCCGTCGCCGTGGATGGCGCCGGCGGCTCCGTACGGAATCGGCAGCTCGGTGGGCAGACCGCCGTCGGCACTGACGGTGTAGAGCTTCTGATCCTGGCCGAGCCCCTGGTAGTCGTAGCCTGCGAACAGGAGCAAGTCACCGGCCCAGTCGCAGAAGGCTTCGCGACTCGGGTGATGCGTGACGCGAACGGGCTGACCGCCTCCGGTCGGGATCACGTACAGATCCTGGCCACCGTCGTAGTTGCCGGTGAAGGCGATCCGGGTTCCGTCCGCATTGAAGCGGGGGCGGCCTTCGCGTCCCATCGGGCTGGCCAGCGGTCGTGCCGTGCCACCGTTGCGATCCACCGTCCAGAGGTCGTTGGCATAGGTGAAGACGATGTGGTCCTTCGAAATGTCCGGGTACCGAAGCATCCCTGCGTGCGGCTGCACGTCCGCGGAGGCCATGCCTCCCGGCAACAGGGCGAAGAAGAGGGCCAGCAGCAGTCGGCGGATCGTCATCGAATAATTCCTATGCTCAAAGGGGGGGCCGCGACCGGCCCGGATGAAGCAGGATAGGCCAGGTCCAGGCTTCCATGGGCGCGAAGTTCCGTCCAATCCGGCCACCTTTCGGCCGTTCTCGGACCGTTGCGGGTGTTCGGCCGCCCGTACAGCCCGCACACATCGGACAGGTGCCGGATTCCCGAGGTTTCTTTCGGTTCCCGTTCGACACGGGGCGCCCCCGTGGCACCCTTCGGATGCCCCACGGCGGGGTTCGGACCTCCTCCCGATGACCACACGTTCCAGATCAAGGCTGCACCATGCACTCGCTCTCCTGTTGATGGCGGGCTGTGGTCATACCGGTCTGGCCAAGGTCATCTCCGTTCCGAAGGACGTTCCGACCATCCAGGGGGCCGTCGATGCCGCGGAGCAGGGTGATGAAATACTGGTCGCTGCGGGCATCTGGCGGGAAACGATCGATTTGAAGGGGAAGGCCATCGTGCTGCGCGGCGCCGCGGGATCGCAGGCGACGACGCTCGATGGTCGAGGATTGAAGGGAAGTGTGCTCCGCTGCACGGGGGGAGAGACGGCGGAGACGCGGATCGAGGGGTTCACGGTCACCGGGGGGAGCGGTGACGTGGACGCCCACGGTTCGCAGGCCACGGTCGGTGGCGGCCTGCTGGTGCTGGGAAGCAGTCCGGTTCTCGTCGACTGCGTGTTCCGGGACAACCGGGTGCTGCTGCACGGCGGTGCCGCCTACTGCGGGGTGAATGCCAATCCGTCCTTCGTAGGATGCATCTTCGAATCCAACGCGGCGGAGAAGGGGGGAGCGGTCTTCAACATCCGCAGCAATCCCCGATTCTCATCCTGCATCTTCGTTCGGAATCTCGCGGACTACGGCGGCGGTGCGGTCTACAACGATCGCAAGTGCTCGCCGAGCTTCATCGCCTGCCGCTTCGACGCCAACGAGGCCCTGTACAACGGCGGGGCCATCTACGACTACGAAAGTCGGGGCAGCCTGTCCGGATGCATCTTCGCCCGCAACACGGCCGCCTTCAAGGGTGGTGCGGTCTACAGCGCCTACCGGAGCGACACCGTGATGGCCGACTGCAGGTTCCTGACTCAGACCGACGACGTGGCCGGACGTCGTGGAGTGACCCTGAGTGCAGCAACCATCCATGGTGCCTGCTGCATCGGCGGAGGCTGCATCGTGGCCACGCGTGCCGACTGTGACAATGCAGGCGGCGTGTTCAGTGGAGAGGGCAGCATCTGCGAGACCACGGTGACCAGCTGTCCCGTGGGCCTGCAGGGCGACCTGAACAACGACGGGTCCGTCGACCGTGTCGACATGGCCGTGCTGATGCTGCTCTGGAAGTAGATCAGCCCTGCAGCAGGCGGAGTGCGATGTCGTGCACATCCGTTGCCGCAATCGTCTCGGGCAGGTCATCCATCGATTCGCTGCACAGGAGCACCGGGGACCGGTCCGGTCCCAGATCCGTCCGTCCGTGGGAGCCCCGTACGAGCGTGGTGTCCAACGGGATCACATCCATGAGGGTCCGGAAGCCCAGCTTCTTGCGCAGCAGTCGCCAGGCGATCCCCGCGCGGACCAGACGCCGGTCCGGATCAAGGAAGAGTTCCCTCGGGTCGTAGCCCGGCTTGCGATGGATGTCCACGGTCCGAGCGAAGTCCGGAGCGCGTTCCGCGTCGAGCCAGTAGTCCCACGTGAACCATCGCCGCGGCCCGCTGACGCAGACCAGGTCGCCGGCACGTTCGTGCGCGAGTCCCCGGGAGGCGAGCTCTTCCCCGGCCAGCACCTCGTCGATGCCGTCGCTCGCTTCGAGCAGGGTCCGGATCGCCGCAGAATCGACGTCGTCGTCGAGGTAGACGTGGGCGATCTGGTGGTCGGTGACCGCGAAGGCCTTCGACGCACCGGCATCCAGCAGCTCCCGGCCCCGCTCCTCACGGATGGCCAGCAGTCCGGCCTCGCGGAGGATGCGATTGATCGCCACGGCGTCGTCGACGGGGCCGATCCCGTATTCACTCACGACCAGCACGCAGCAGTTGCGTCCCCGGTAGAAGTCGATCAGTTCGCCGACCAGGTCGTCGATCTCGCGAACGTGTCGTGCGATGGCGGGGTCTTCGGGACCCAGTTGCTGGAGCCCGTAGTCCAGGTGCGGAAGGTAGACGAGCTGGAGATCGGGAGAGGTCGCCTCGTGCACCAGACGACTCGCCTCCGCAATCCAGCGACTCGAACGGATGTCCGCGGCCGGTCCCCAGAAGTGGAACAATGGAAACGGCCCGAGTTCGCGCTGCAGGCGGTCACGCAGTTCGGGGGGATTGGTCCAGATGTCCGGCAGCTTGCGGCCATCGGCGGGATACATCGGCCGGGGGGTGACCGCGGTGTCCACGCTCGAATACATGTTGTACCACCAGAACATGTTGCTGCAGGTGAACCCCGGTTCACGCAGCCGGGCCGTATCCCAGATCTTGTCCGCCTTCACCAGACGATTCGACTGCTTCCAGAATCGCACTTCGCACGACGACCGGTCGTACCACCCGTTGCCGACGATCCCGTGGTCGGACGGTGGCCGACCGGTCAGCATGGACGACTGCGCGGTGCAGGTCACCGCGGGAAAGGCCGGGGCGATGGTCCGGTGCGTCCCCTCGGCCGCCAATGCTCGGAGCCGTGGTGCATGATCGCGCAGCAGTCCCTGATCAAGGCCGACCACATTCAGGATGACGGTGGGACGGGCCATGGCTCAGGTTCCGGAGATCGACTGCTGCAACAGCGACACCATGGCGAAGCAGGCGACGGCAAGCAGCGCCAGCACGACCCAGCCGATCATTGCGAGAAAGAACGCATCCAGCAGGGCGATGCCCGCAAGCAGTCCCATGACGCTGCTGCGCACGCGGGGCGGGTCGAGGGCCAGCAGGTTGAGACTGCAGCGAATCCGAATGCCCAGCATGACGGCGGTGATGAGGAAGGCCATCCAGGGGATGAAGCTCCAGTCCATCGGGTACGCGATCGCCAATGCGCACGCCGGACCCATGGCCCCGAGGCCGATCAGCACCGTGGTCCACGCTCCGGCCCGTCCGCCGTGGTCCTCGCCCCGCGCGATGCCCGTGACGCCGGTGGTGAAGAGTCCGATCCCGATGCACAGGGGGATCAGAAGGACCGGGTCGGGGGTCGTCGTGATGGCAAAGGCAGCCACCACGTACACCAGGGCCCGACAGAGTCCCATGAGCACCAGGGCCGGAACGGTGGCGGCGTGCAGTTGCTGGTAGAGCAGGATCGAGACGAGCAGGCCCGTGGCGGCGATGCCGCCCGGCCAACCTCCGGCCAGGGTGCAGCCGATCCATCCGGCGAGCAGCAGGATGCATCCCACGATGCTGGCGGTACGCCGGTTGATCCGTCCCGAGGGGATCGGACGGTTCGGCGTGTCCACGGCGTCGCGGTCGGCATCCATGACATCGTTCAGGATCATTCCGCTGAGATAGAAGGCGCACACGCCGCCCAGCACGAAGGAGAAGCGGACGGGTTCGATCCAGGGGCCCGGATCCTCGGAGGGGAGCGAGAGGATGCCGAGTCCACATCCCGTCATCACGTTCGTGATGCAGGTGGGCAGATTGGAGATCCGCATCAATTGAAACCAGGGGTGCAGCCACTTCATGGTGATTCCTCATCGGCCAGTCGGGCCCGTGTCCATTGCAGTTCGGCGGCAATCCCGTCGGCCAGCTCATCCGGTCGGATCGCATCGGGAAGAGCCGACCAGGCGTAGGTCTCCACCTCCCAGTCGAGCGCCTCGTTCCGGCCTCGCAGCAGCTCGATGGCGTCGATCAGCTGGGACTGGGTGGTTCCCAGCGATCCCACGGTCTTCAGGTGCACGGGGACGTGGAAGTGGATTCGCCAGTGTCCGCCCGGTTCGCACGCAAGGGCGTCATCGAGATCCTCATGGAACCGGTGTCCGTCGTCGTCGCGCACCACGACCTGATGCAGCCATCTCGGATCCCGAAACGACTCCAGCGCGGTCCGGGACGCAGCGGAACTCCCATCCATGTCGACGTCGATGGCGCTGGACACCTGCACCCGTCCGATGCGGATCGAGCGTTCGTCCAACGCTTCGATGCCCCGGGCGAAGTCCTCGAACATGACGGCGGCGTGACAGCAGTCGACGCAGGTGCGGAGATACCGGAGCACCCTGGCGTCGTCGGGGCCGCCCAGGAGATGACGCTCGAAGAAGGTTCCCACCGCCTCCAGTCGTTCGATGGCGCAGCCCGGCTCGGGTTCGATGTCGACGTGGATGCAGCGTCCGGTGCGCTCCTCGAGGCGTTCGAGCCGGATGCACAGGGCACGAAGCCGCTCGGCGCAGATCGCGAAGTCCTCCCGGCGCATCGAGGGGCCCCAGCCGAGGGGAACCGTGGAGACACCGCCGCTGCATCCGGGATCCAGCATCCCGGCGAGCAGTTCCGCAAGCCCGAAGGTGAAGTCGGTGCGGGCGTCCTCCGTCCAGTCGGGGCGGTACACCTCGTGCTTGACGACCTGCCCGTGGAAGTCGCCGTAGGGGAATCCGTTGAAAGCGAAGACCTGCAGCGCACGGTCCCGGAGCCAGTCTCGAAGTCGTTCCGCACCGAACCGCCTTGCATCCTCGAGGGCGTCGGCTCCCAGCCAGAGTCCCACCGGCAGGGGCGCGTCGCCACCGAGCCGTTGGTGCACCGCGACGGCATGCCGTTCGAGTCCGCGTTGGACCTGTTCGAGCGTGGTGCCCGCGTGGACGTTGCTGCAGTAGCCGAGCATCATTCGCCGGCGTCGAACTTCGGACTCTGGCCGAGGAACGACACGGGGTTGCCCCAGGTCACCTGTTCGATCGCGCTCGCATGGTGCCCGCGTCGTCGCATCTCGACGATCGCCTTGGGGACGGCCAGCGGATCGCTGTCCCCCCAGTCGCCCGCGGAATTCATCCACAGTCGTTCGGTTCCGTGCTGTTCGATGATGTCGGCCGCACGCTGGGGAGTGCACTTGGTATCCGGGTACAGCGTCATCCCCGCCCAGAATCCGCGGTCGAGCACCTCGCGCACGGTATGTTCCTCGACGTGATCGATCAGGACGCGCCCCGGATCCAGCGACGTGTTGGCCTCGATGGCATCCATGATCAGACGGGTGCCCTTGAGCTTGTCCTCGAGATGCGGGGTGTGGACCAGGACCAGTTGGCCGTGGGCTTCGGCGAGGGCCAGGTGCTCCTCGAGAATCGTCAGCTCGTTGCGACTGTTCTTGTTGAGTCCGATCTCGCCCACGCCGAGCACATTGTCCTTCTCGAGGAACTCGGGGATCAGCGACATCACCTCGCGGGCGAATCCGGCGTCCTCGGCCTCCTTGGGATTCACGCAGATCCAGCAGTGATGACGGATCCCGTACTGCGCGGCCCGTCGGGGTTCGGTGTCCGTGAGTTGCCGGTAGTAGTCGAGGAACCCCTGGGGTGAACTCCGATCGAATCCGGCCCAGAAGGCGGGTTCGGTGATGGCCACGCAGCCGGCGAGCGCCATGCGGCGGTAGTCGTCGGTGGTCCTGGAGACCATGTGGATGTGGGGATCGATGTACTTCATTGGTGGTCGGGGGGCGGAGTGCCGCAGGCTCCCTTCATGCCGGCCCGTTCGACGGGTTCGGTGCTGTGGTCGCTCATGCGTGCGAGGATCCGAGCGGTCCGGTCCGACTGCCCGTCGTCGAGCAGGGCGATGGCGTCCCGAAGCGCCGTGATGCGAAAGTCCTCTTCACCCGTGTCGTCCGGGGCCCGGTCGCAGCGATCAAGGAACGCGGCCACATCCAGCAGTCGTGCCCGGTGCTCCAGGAAGTACTGGTCGACGACCTGGGTGCGTGTCAGCGGACTGGGGTGCGTGGGGTCGGGCATGGTGTGGGTCCGGGGTGCGGCGTTGCGGAAGCCGCATCTTACCCGGCACGGCTTGCTTCGTTGATGCCCGCCTGCTGGATGGCTTCGATCGCACGCCGCATCACGACGAGATCGATCTCGTGCAGATCGACGGGCCGGCCCGCATCGCGTACCAGCGTGATGGTGAGTCGGCCGCCGAGATGCTCCCTGAACTCACGCAGTCCTTCCAGCAGGGTCTCGTGGTCCGAGAGGACCTCGTGGGAGAGTTCGAACCCCATCTCGCGAAGGCAGCGGCGGGTCCGACGGAGCACCTGCTCCGGAACGATGCCCATCATCGCGCCGTAGGCGAGATCGATCGTCAGGCCGATGGCGACGGCCTCCCCGTGGGCGATTTCGAAGTCCGACATCTGCTCCAGTTTGTGGGCCGACCAGTGCCCGAAGTCCAGGGGTCGTGCGACCTCGAGTTCAAAGGCATCACCGCCCTGCACGATGTGATCCATGTGCAGCGTCGCGGTGCGATGCACCACCTGTTCCATGATCCCGAGTTCCCGTTGGCGGATCCGAGTTGCGGTACTGCAGAGCATGTCGAAGAAGTCGGGATCCTTCAGCAGGGCGACCTTGATCGATTCGCTCAGGCCCGAACGCCAGTGGCGGTCGCACAGGCTGGTGAGCAGACTGGTGTCGTTGACGACCGCCCATGGCGGGCTGAACACGCCGAGGAAGTTCTTCTTGCCGTAGGCATTGATGCCGTTCTTCACGCCCACCCCCGCATCGGCCTGCCCCAGCGTCGTGGACGGCATGCGGATCAGGCGGACGCCCCGGTGGGCACTGGCCGCCGCGTACCCGACCGCATCGAGGACCGCGCCGCCGCCGACGACCAGTACGAACGACTTTCGGCAGATGCCGCCGTCGTTGATCGCCCGGGTCGTCTGTTCGAAGACACCGAAATCCTGCTTGGATTGTTCTCCACCGTTCACGGTGAGCACGTCACCGACGAGTCGAACTTTGCTGGGATTCGACTCGGCCCAGTGTTCGATCTGGGCGGGCAGCTCCGGGCGAGCTTCGACCAGCCCGCGATCGATGACGGCGAGCAGGCGTGCGGGCCCGTCGTGATCCGGCAGCAGTTCCGTCAGCACGGGGTTCGACGGATCGAGGGCATCGCGGGTCGTCAGCAGCCGATGGATCCAGTCCACGCTGAATCGACCCTCTTCGCCACCGGTGACCCGGGACGAATGAAGACCGAATCGATGGTGGTCTGGATTGCTGGGCATGGTCACGGAGTGGGCTCCAAGGGCCTTGGGGGACCCTTTAGAGTAGGACGGCACGGAGCCGGGTCAAGCACGGACCGGTCGGGGAAGAGTGATTCATGCCGGGGAGGATCCGGAATCGACGCTCAGCCGTCTGAGAATCATGACGGTGACGTCGTCGCTCCGGTCTTCGCCCTCGAAGTCGGCCACGAACGAGATGATCGAGCGGCACAGGGATTCGCTGGATTCCTCACGATGCTTCGCAAGCAATTCGACAAAGCCGTCCGTTTCCAGCATCGCTTCGTCGGCATTCCTGGCTTCCGTCACACCATCGGTGCAGAAGGCCAGGGCCTCGCCGGCACCGAGGGTCAGTTCGCCGACCGTCCACTCGGCCTCCGGAATGACGCCAAGTACGGTTCCCGTGGCTTCGGCGGTGGTCATGATCGGACCGGTGGCGGGAATGCGAACGGGAGGCAGGTGTCCGGCGTTGACGTAGCGGAGCCGTCCCGTCTCGAGTTCGTACACCCCGTAGAAGAGAGTGACGAACATGGATCGACGATTGCTTTCCATCAGCAGTTCGTTCACGTTCCGCATCATGACATGGGGTTCGAGCTTCAGCTTGTCCAGATTCCGGATCATGGTGCGCGTGATGCCCATGAAGAATGCGGCCGGCACCCCCTTGCCGGATACGTCGGCGATTACGAACGCCATGGTCCGGTCGTCGCACATCCAGTAGTCGTAGAAGTCACCGGCGACCTGTCGGGCCGGCACGTTGATGGCGGCCAGGTCGAAGTCCTTCTGGTCGGGAATCGCATCCCGGTCGGGAAGCAGTGATGCCTGGATCTCACGAGCCATGTTGAGTTCGGCCTCGACCACGTCCCGCTGCGCGCGTTCGGATGCGAGGTCGTCGATGTTGGTCCGCAGGTTCGCGGACATCTCGTTGAAGCCGCGGGCGAGGTCGCCGAACTCGTCCCGGGAGTCGATCCCGTCGACGCGGGCGTCCAGCTCCCCCCGGGTCACGGCGGCCATGGCCGAGGACAAGCGACGGATGGGACGGGTGAAGAGCAGGGCGAGGACGAAGATGGCGATGAGATTGGCCGCCAATCCGATTCCGACGCCGATGACGTCCCGGTACAGATCCTCGTAGACCGGTGCCAGGACATCGTCGCTCGGAAAGGACGCGATCAGGGACCACTGGGTGGAGGGGATCGGGGCGAACGCGATCCAGTACGACTCGTCCGCGATCATCAGCGGATATTCACTTGAACCGATCTCATCCGAGCGGATCCGGGCGTGCAGTTCACGCATGGCGGTGGGATTGCCGTGCTGCTCGATGAGATCCTTGAGCTTGACCTCCATGATCATCCAGGGGGCCGGATGCGAGATGAACCGGTCCTCACGGCTGATGATCATGAATACGCCTTGATTCAGTTCGTCCAACTGCATGGCGTCCTGCAGCGCTTCCAGCGGCAGATCGACGGTGACGACCGCGATCGGTGCTCCGTCGCCGCTGCGGACCGGGGTGGCGTACGTGCACATCAGGATGTCGCCAGCGCCCTCGTCGAAGTACGGTTCGGTCCAAACGCCCGTACCGAGTTCGATGGGGAGTGTGAACCACTCGCTTTGACGGTAGTCGTAGGCTTCGCTTGCGATGTCGATGCGGCGGGTGCCGCCGTCCTGCGGCCGGAAGACGAAGGGGGATTCGGGTTCGGGGTGCTCCGCATCCGGGATCCACGCCAACGCGGAACCGTAGACGAGCCGATTCTGCGAGACGTTCTTCTCGAGGATGGTCCACGGGTCCCTGCGGCCGAGGTCCGGATCAATCGAGATGAATTCGGCCGCCGAGTCCGCGATCTGGGCGATGGTCTGCAGCTCCCCCTCGAACTGTTGGGCGTAGAGCGTCGCAAGCCGGGTGACCCGCTCGTTGATGTCCCGGATCGTCTGGGATCGAAGGGATCGGAACTCGAAGATGTTGACCACGAGATAGATGCCCAGCAGGGGCAGGGCGATCGTGAGGATCAGTTTCCAGAGAATGTTCAATCGCATCGTGTGTCCCGGACCGGTCATGGCCGAGTGCAAGGTACCGGATCCGCGTGGCGACCGGCGGTCGTGCGGGACATCGCCGCATCGGCCTCGTCCGGTGGCCGATGCGATCAGCGTCGGCTCCACTCCGCCAACGCCGCCTCCAACACCTGGATGCAGCGTCGCAGGGTGTCCTGTTCGAGCACGTACGCCATGCGAATCTCGTTTTGTCCGAGTCCCGGCGTGTGGTAGAAGCCCGCCAGAGGCGCCACGCACAGGGAATCTCCGTCGAGGTCGAAGTCCGACACCATCCACTGGGCGAAGGCGTCGGCATCGTCGACGGGAAGGGCGACCGCCAGGTAGAAGGCGCCCTGGGGTCGAGGGCACTCGATCCCGATCGCGTTGAGACCGTCGACGAGTACGTTGCGTCGGGCCGTGTACTCCTTGACCACATCATCGAAGTAGGACTGCGGTGTCCTGAGCGCGGCCATGGCTGCGTACTGGTCCACCGTTGCGGGCGACAGCCGGGCCTGGGCAAAGTGCAGGGCCGCCCGATACACATCATTGTTTCGGGTGACGAGGCATCCCACGCGTGCGCCGCAGGCGGAATACCGCTTCGAGACCGAGTCGATGACGATTCCCAGTTCCTCGGTTCCGGGGCGTGAGAGGATGGAGGGGGCCAGCGTGCCTGCGGGCACGTCGTAGACGAATTCCCGGTAGACCTCGTCGGAGATGTAGAAGACCCCCCGCCGTCGGCAGATGTCGGCCAGCCCGTCGAGCTGCTCCTCACTCAGCACCACACCGGTGGGGTTGCCGGGGGAGGGGATCACCATGGCTCGTGTCGTAGGGGTGATGGCGGCCTCGACCTTGGCCAGATCGAGGTGGTAGCCGTCGGCCGGGGTCGTGGTCACGGCGTCGACGCCGAGGCCGAGCATGTTCGCGTAGCCCGCGTAGTTGGTGTAGAAGGGTTCGACCACCAGGATGCTGTCACCCGGATCGGTGACGGCCGCGATGGCGAAGAGCAACGCCTCCGAGCCGCCGACCGTCACCAGGAACTGGTCCGCGTCGACCGAGTGGCCCGAATCGGCCAGCAGCCCGTTGTAGTAGGCAGCCAGTTGCTGGCGGTAGTCCCGGAACCCGTCGCTCGGCGCGTAGGCGAGTACATCCTCGTTCCAGTTGCGGTACGCCTCGATCATCTCGCGCGGGGTCTGGATGTCGGGCTGCCCGATGTTCATGAACATGACGTTCACACCGCGGTCGACGGCCCCCTGGGCCTTGGTGGCGAGGGCACGGATCGGCGATGCGGGGCTGTTGAGGCCGCGGCGGGCAAGGGTGAGCGTGGACATGACCTGGCTCCTGAAATGCGCCTTCTGTGGGTCCCAAACCCTTGAGTATAGCAGTGCCGAACGGTGGGGCCTCGGGATCGACCGGAACCGTGACGGGGGAAGGGCAGCGTCGCTATACTTGCCTTCCTTGCCCGATCATGGGCCTGTTCAGGATTTCGGAGAAGATCATCATGACCTCGTGCTTCAAGACGTTTGCCGCTCTGTCCATTCTCGCCCTTGCCAGCGGCGCTTCCGCTCAGTTCACCCAGAAGGTGTCCGTGTCCGGAGTCGCCTCATCGTCCGCGGTGCAGCCCGATGGCGGCGCCGCCACACCCGCCCAGACGCTTCGGGCCCTGCAGGACATGAATCAGGCCGCCGGAGACCATCTGTCGGCCTCGAAGCGACGCATCTCGCAGATGACCGAGTTCCTCAAGTCCAAGGGCATGCTTGAGGAGTACCAGGCGACCGACAATCCTCCCAAGATGCTGCCGCAGGCCATGAGTTTCGAGGATGCCCTCGACGTCGCGATCCAGCACGAGGCCGCCAACGGATCGGTCGCTCCCTCCGCCTCCTCGGACCCCGAGGTCGTCACCAGAGAGATCAACGCCTACACCAACATGGTTCGTTCGGTCTGGGCCGAATACCAGCAGGACATGGTGACCGTGCAGCGCATGACCGACTTCCTGAACGCCAAGGGGGTCTTCGACGACTACATGGCCTGGGCCGGTGATCTGCAGAAGTCCGACCGCGAAGCGATGCTGAGCGATGCCCACAAGCGTGCCGAGGCGGATCGTGCCAAGCAGGCCGAGCGCACCAAGGAAGTGAACAAGGCCATCGACAAGTCCTGGGCCACGTACGACAAGCATCATCAGGAGATGCTGAACACCGCCTGGCAGCACTACAAGTTCAACGCCAAGATGCAGCTGAAGTACTACAAGTACTCCCAGGAGTATCGCCACGGCTACTGGAACAACTACGGCGATCCCTACGGCGACGTCTACGGCTACTGATCGTCGAATCCGTCCGGAACCGCAATGAAAGACATCGGGGTCGGCCGCATGGCCGACCCCGAATGCGTTGTGACGTTCATCGATGCGATCAGGCCTGCGGGGGATCCGCCTGCTTGTCGCGGGTGATCTCCGCGTAGGCGTTGTGGGAATGGATCGACTCGAAGTTCTCACTGCGGATGTGGTACCAGGAGATGCGATCCTCATCGTTGAGCAGCACCGCGAGGTCCCGGACGATGTCCTCGACGAAGCGGGGATTCTCGTAGGCCTCCTCGGTCACGTGCTTCTCGTCCGGGCGCTTGAGCACGGGATAGACCCGACAACTGGCGGCCGACTCGAGGTAATTGGCCACATCCTCGATCCACAGTCCGCCGTCGAACCGGACGTCCGCGGTGATCAGGCAGCGTTGGTTGTGGGCCCCGTACTGGGAGATCTCCTTCGAGCAGGGGCAGAGGCTCGTCGCCTTGGCGGCGACCTGCATCACGAAGTCCTCCTGCTCACCGACCTCGCACGTGAAGCGGACCTGGTAGTCCATCAGGCCCGTCTTCCCGCTGACCGGTGCGGTCTTGGGGATGAAGTAGGTGAATCCCATCTCGACGTGGGACACGTCCGCATCGAGTCGGGTGCGGAGTTCGCGGCACAGCTCCCGAAGACGCTCGGGATGAATGCCGTCCTTGTAGTCGTTGAGGATCTCGAGGAACCGGCTCATGTGGGTTCCCTTCCGATCCGCCGGCAGGGAGACGTACATGTTGATGTCCGCCACCGTGTCGAGGGTGCCGCCATCGGGTCGCTGGAGCGTGATCGGGTACTTGATCTCCTTCACACCGACCTTGTCGATGCTGACTCGGCGAACGTCGATGTCGCTCTGGACATCGGGCATTGCTTCCGGGCTGGAGAGCTCATCCGTCGTCGTGGGTGCCGTGCGGGTCAATGTAGGGACTCCATTCGGGCCTGTTCGGCCGACCTCGTGAACGGACCATTGTACGCCCCCGTTCGCAGCCAGCCAAGGCAGAATCCGGTGCTTCGACGCCTTCCCCGGCTCCCGGTCGGGGGTACCCTGTAGGAACCATGGAACTGATCGCGCACGAAATCGACGTGGATGTCATGATCCTCTCGGCCGACGGAGGCCTCAATGCCTCCAATGCGGACCGGTTCGTGGGCGATATCCAGAAACTGATCGAAGGGGGCCTCCGGCGACTGATCATCGACTGCTCGCGTCTGGAGTACATCTCCTCCGCGGGCATCGGCGTGCTGCTGGGGCTCAGTCGCCGCATGAGGGAGCATGGGGGGGACGTCAAGCTCTCCAGTGTCCGGGGACTCATCGTCCAGGCGTTGCACATCGCCCGTCTCGACACCTTCTTCCAGATGTACCGCGATGTGGATCAGGCCCGACTGGCATTTCGGTCCGATTCGTCCGCCGCCACCTCCGGAGAGGAATAGACTCTGCCATGAGCGCATCCTTCCTTCTGCTGATCGTCCCTCTGCTGGTCCAAGCGCCGGGCGCCGAACCGTCGTCGGCGGAGGCCTCGCCCATCCCCGACATCGCACTGTCGCCCGTCTGGGAGCATCAGTTCCGGCGGCCGGTGCAGGCGGTCGTTCCTCCGGGAGACGACGGGACCGTGTACGTCGTCGAACAGCCCGGTCGCATCCTCGCGATGGATCGCTCCAAGTCCGACGTCGAACCCCGGGTCTTCCTCGACATCCGTCGTCGGGTGCACGACAAGAACAACGAAGAGGGACTGCTGTCCTTTGACTTCCATCCCGGGTACGAAGCGAATCGAAGGCTCTACGCGTACTACACGGCCAAGAGTCCCCGACGCGGCGTGCTGGCCGAGTTCACGGTGTCCGAGGACGGCCTGACCGTCGACCCGTCCTCCGAGCGGGTGCTCCTCGAGATTCCCCAGCCCTGGGGGAACCACAACGGAAGCACGGTGGCCTTCGGGCCCGACGGAATGCTCTACATGAGCATCGGTGACGGGGGCGCGGCCAACGACCCGCACGGGCACGGGCAGGATCTCGCCACGCTGCTGGGAACGGTGATCCGCATCGACGTCGACGGGCGTGATCCGGAACTCGAATACGCCGTTCCGTCCGACAATCCGTTCGTCGGGGTCGAAGGGGCCCGTGACGAGATCTGGGCCTACGGACTTCGCAATGTGTGGCGCATGAGCTTCGATCCGCAGACCGGGGACCTCTGGGGCGGGGATGTCGGTCAGAACACGTGGGAGGAGATCGACATCATCACGCGGGGCGGCAACTACGGCTGGAAGCCCCGGGAGGGGTTCGAAGCGTTCAGCCTGCACCGCGGAGAACCGGAACCGGACGCCGACTACATCGATCCGGTCGTGGTCTATCCGCGCGACCAGGGCATCTCCGTCACCGGTGGCTGCGTCCAGCGCGGTGGTCTGCACCCGTCGATCGAGGGGATCTACTTCTACGGCGACTACGGTTCGGGGCGTATCTGGGGACTGCGCTGGGACGGTTCGAAGATGACCGGCAACCGTGAGGTCTTCCAGCGCAGCGCCTTCTACATCAGTTCGTTCGACCAGCTCAACGACGGCACCATTCTGGTCTCCGTGTTCCGGAACACGTTCTCGGGCAAGGGGCGGATCTACGCCATCAAGCCGGCAAGCGGCTCCTGATGTCATTCTGGCTCCGGGAGCCGGCGACAGGATGGTCATTCCCCCCGGGTCACGGTCGGCCTCATTCAGATTGATCCATTACTTGTCGCCACGCCAGGGGTCGTCCGCAGGACGTGGTTCGCGGAACGAAGCGACCCGACCGTCCTCGAACACCACCACCCACACCCGGTCCGGTGCACTCTCGGGGAACATCGCCCCCGTGGCGCGGGTGCTGATGTTGTCCCCGTACTGCCATCGTTCCGGGTAGACGCCACCGGCCTCGACCCGAAGGTCTTCCGTCGCGTAGTAGGTCGTCGAAGGAGGGCCGAGCAGGTCCCGCACCTGGTCCCGCGTCATGCCCTGCTCCAGCCCGCCGAAGGCGGCTTCATGACGCTGGGAGCAGGCGGGAATGCACATCAGCATCGCAACGAGGAGGCAAAGGGGGATCCTGGGGCGGGAGGTCATCATGCTGTCCGCATGGTACCGGTTGGCGGAAATCCACCTTCCACGTGTCTTGAGGGTCATTTTTCTGCATAGGAGAGGTCGGTCGAAAGAAAATGACTCCTTCGGGCATCGTCCTGTTTGCAGTCGCCGCCCGTGAATAGCAGTGTCCTGCATGGACGAAAGGACCCGCATGAATCAGCCTCAGCCTCGCTTCCACGCCTACGAGCCCAAGACCACCATGCCCTTCTTCTCCACCCGGAGTCTGGCCATCGCCAGTCTGGTGGTCGCGGGATGCGGCGTCATCGCGGCGCTGAGCCCATTGCTGTTTCCCGCCTTTCTACCCATTGCGATGCTCGGCATGGTTCTGGCCGTCTGCGGACTGTTCTCCTACCGCGATCGTTCGACCTTGCAGGTGGCTGCGATGTCGTTCAACGGTCTTCTGGTTCTGGTGGCGCTGCTTCGCGGTCCGGTTGCGCTCCAGTCGGTCGAGGCCGCGGAGTTCGAGCCGTGGTCTCCATCCATCGCCATGCACGACTCCCAGCAGGGGCTTCCCGGTTGGGTATTGAGGGGTGACCGGATCTACGCCGATGGTCGCCGCAGCCTTGATCTCGTTCTGCAGTGGGATCTGGCCGAGGTGGCCGGCTGTTGGAACTGGTTCAAGGGCGATCTGGTCTTCCGCAATACCGAGGACGGCCGCACGCATGAAGTGGAATGGTCGATCGAGGGACCGATTCACGACGGCGCCATTCTGACCCAGGGCTGCCGGGTACCGGCCGACGGAAACCTGGCCTGGATCGCCGAGACGCCGATGGACGAGATCGAGATCAGTTTCATGCCCGTGGAATGGGAACATTCCGCGTTCCAGCGGCACAACGGTGTCCTGGTTCCCGCGGGTCGCATGCCGGCCGCCCAGAGTCGAGCCGCGGTGGTGCGTGGTGCTCGTTGAGCAGGGGTTCACCCCCCGTTGCAGGCTCCCCAGCCTCCGATGACCAGCAGCAGATCGGCAACGTTGACCAGAAGATCACCGTTGATGTCCGCCGAGCATCCGCTCGAGCAGTTCCAGTCCGCGATCACCGCCAGCAGATCCTCGACACCGACGGTGCCGTCCTGGTTGATGTCGCCCTGACACGCCTCGTCGACGCACGCGACGGAGACCACGGAGACACCATCGACGCCGGCTTCGATCACGGAACCGTTGTCGATGTCCGAGACGTTGAAGCGGATGCGGAACTGATCCGACGGTTGCACGCCGGGAATGTCGGCGACCACGAACGACACGTCGACCCAGCCGCCGCCGGTTCCCGGGCCGGTGGGGCCGATGACCTCGAGGTCGACCCAGTTGGATCCACCGTCATCGGATACTTCGATCACCATCGTGTCCTCGTTGGGCGCAGCGCCGCTGTCGTTGGAGTACCAGCGGAGGTAGCTGATGGTCGCTCCCTCGAAGGATGCGTCGAGCAGCGGTGAGACGAGGACCGTGCTTCCTCCGTCCACATCGGTATTGCCGTCGATGTTGTCGGTCAGCCAGCACTGGCCGGACGAATCTCCGTCGGTGGGGGGGTCGCCCCGGTCACCGCCGCCGACCGGAACGCCCCGGTCCCAGCAGCCGTCGGACGCATCGCAGACCACCGTCCAGCCGGGATCGGTCTCGCCGTCGTCGTCGAATGCAATCACGATGTCCGAGACGACCTCGGCGGTGTAGAACGCATCGGGGGCCAGGATCGGTTCCAGCACGACGTCGCCGGTGGATGCCTCGATCGAGAAGTAGTACTGCGGCGATGCGTCGCACGGTGCGGAGGGAAGCGTGGCCCGCCACAATCCCGACGGAAGCGGGGCCAGCGGGGAGGTGAGCCAGTCGCCGCCATCGAGCCGGTAGACGAGGTTTCCGGACACGGCGGTGCCGCTGCCGTTGCTGAGGTCGATGTTGAAGCTCGTGCTGCTGTCGGTACGCAGCTGCTGGGGACGTCCGTCGGGATACGTGACGGCGATGGGCACGCCGGCCCACTCCATCATCTCCAGGATGCCCTGGAAGTTCTCCTCGGCGGTCGGGCGGATCTCGTCGGGGGGCAATTCGAACCCGGGACTGCCGGCGGGGCGGAGTTCGACCGTGTAGCCGAAGGCGCCGGTGGCGTCGTAGGTCCAGTCGGGAAAGACGCCGCTGGCCAGGTAGAGCAGTTCGTCGCCCCCGCCGTGGGGATAGCTGAACCCGTTGACCGCCTCCATGGCTTCCGACATCTTCGCGCCCAGGGCGTCGATGGCTTCCTGATCGGGGGGTGGCGTACTTGTCCATCCCCAGTTCTGCAGGATGATCTGCGAGTAGTTGTGGAAGTCGATGTGGGCGGCGATGTTGGGCCGGGCGAGAATGAAGTCGCGCATGGCACTGCTTTCGGGTTCCGAGAACGGGGCCGATCCGACGTACACGTCGCTGCAGGTGTCGGTGCTGGTGCTTTCGCCGCCGTTCCAGTCGATGTCCCAGTTCCGATTCAGATCGACACCCAGGCAGGTCGTGCCGTTGTCACGTCGGTTCTTGCGCCAGAACCGATTTCCACCCTCCTCGTAGGTGTGGATGTAGCCGTCCGGATTGACCACCGGCACGATGTACACATCGACCAGTTCGAGAAGCGCGGTCACTCGGGGTTCCACTCCGTATTCCGCGGCGAGTTCGTCGGCGATGAAGGTCGGCACCATCGTCGCGACCCACTCACGGGCATGCTGGCAGCCGTTGAAGAGCACTGCGGGCTTCACACCCTCCTCGCCGGTGCCGATCCGGACTCCCTGGATGGTGCGTCCCTCGTAGGTGGTTCCCACGTTCAATCCGTGCACCAGTCCCGGATGCGCCGCCTCCAGCTGATCGAGTCGTTCGTTGATCTCCTCCCAGGTGTGGTAGGTGGCGTACCAGTCGTCTCCGCGAAGACCCATCGTGGTGCGGCGTTCGTGTTCGACGTGCGCAGGCACGTCATGAACGAGGATTCGATGGGGCATTCCGATCCGGGCGATCAGTTCCAGTTGTTCGTCGGTCGCGAGCCATGCATCGGTCCCGGGCGTCGGTCGGCAGGCCAGGGGATTGACACCCTCGTCGAGCAGCATGTGCATGAGTTCGGCATCGTCCACGGTCAGTTGAATGATCCGCGTTCCCTCCAGGGCGTGCTTCGCCGGTTGGACGTGGTGCTCGTGGGTCAAGGCGGGGGAGGTGATGGCCAGGGCCAGCGTGATGCCGGGCAATGCATGCATGTGCGTCTTCATTTCTCGTGCTCTCTCTGCTCACTGGTTCTCCGTGCGGCACACGGAGCAATCTCGAAGGAGATCACTGAAGTATGACACCTCCCGGAGGGGATTCGAGCCTCCAGACGGGGGAATTCAGCAGTTGCCGTGCGGGACGGCCCTGGGCCGTCGCCAGAGCCGATCGCAACGGATGAATCGGTGGGGTGTCCGGTGGGTGGTCAGTCGGAGGGAGGGCGTCCGAAGGCGGCGTTGTACGCGATCCCTGCGCAGCTGGCCCCCAGAATCGGTCCCACCCAGTACACCCACTGCAGGTGCCAGAAATCCATCGCGATGGCGGGGCCGAGGCTTCGGGCCGGATTCATCGACGCGCCCGTGAACGGCCCGACGCAGAGAACGTCGGCCATGATCACCAGGCCGACGGGAAGCCCCATGAGAATCGGATTGTCGAGTCCGCTGCGCCGGTCGACGATGACGCCCATGATGGTGAACATCAGGAAGAACGCCGCGACTCCCTCGAGAAGCACGACCCGCAGAGCGCTGTCGGCGACACCGGTGTCGCTGAGATCGCTGAACAGTCCCACCGTCAATCCGACGTGCTCGATGCCGCCTGCGGTCTGGGGAAGGGGCCAGACTCCGCACATGATCCATTTCAGGAGAAAGGCCGCCGCAGTTGCTCCGGCGCACTGCGCGATGATGAACAATCCGCATCGCTTCCAGGACTGGCCGCCGATGAGGGCCACGGTGATCGAGACCGCCGGGTTGAACTGGGCCCCGGAGACATGGAGGAGCGTGCCGATCATGATGGCGATCGTGGCGCCGGCGGCGAGGGCGATCGCGACCAGGTTCTCCCCGCCGGTGACGATGACGACTCCGCCGGTGATGAACATCAGCATGAAGACCGCGATGAACTCGGCGACCGCGCCGCGAGGAGCGCTCATGCCCTTGAGGATCGATTGATGGGTGGTCATTGGAATCTCCAGTTAGCGGAAGGGTATCCATCTGGATCCGCTGGTCAAGTACGAATCTGAACAGTACGCTGGCGGGGCATTCTCAACTCAGCGGAGACCGCCATGACGGGAAATGAACAGATACTGAACGTACTGGAGCGGCTTCTCGACTCGCACGACGCCCAGGAGCAGTGGATCCGGAACGATTCGGACTTCGACGCCGATTCCGCCCGCATCATGCTCGATCTCCTGGAAGGGCAGAAGGCGTGCGTGCTGGAGTTCAGGAACTGGGTCTCGGCCCTGGAATGCGAGCTTCCCGCCTCCCTCACCACGGAGGAGGGAGCCCCGGAATCGTGGCGCATGGTGTGGGATGGCGAGGCCGGCCCCGGAATGACGACGCTCGACATCGACATGCTCGATGCGATGCAGTACGTCCTCTTCAACGGGGATGCCTATCGACCCGGGAATTCCGTCATCGATGGTCTGCTGGGCAAGGGGATGCCGTCGCGTCTTCGCGACGATGTCGACAACGCCTGAGCGTCCGAATCGGGAGGTTTCGGCCCATCGGGGGCGGCGGCGCGCTCAGTCGGCCGTCCACCAGGTGCGGAACCGCGCCCACACGCTTCGGGGCAGGGCGAGGGCGACCAGGGCGAGTCCGGCCGCGATCAGAAAGATGCGAAGTTCGAGTGCCGCGTCCTGAAAGAGCAGTCCCACGGCGACGGCCGTCAGACCGGTCCAGCCCATGAGTTCCCGTTTTCTCTTGAGCAGGGTGTGCAGCATGCCACTGGTTCCCGATGGCCGGATGGTTCGTCGCGGACCAGTCTACCCGTTTCCGTCGGCCGGCGCGACTCCGTTCACGCGATGCGTCTCACG
>CAJWBW010000002.1:0-19966 GCA_913020415.1 uncultured Phycisphaerae bacterium
CATCGTTTCCGTTGGTGACGGTCACCGAACCGTTGTTGGCTCCGATGACGTTCGCAAGCGGTGCGCCGATGGCGATGTCGTCGCCGTCCATGGCCGCGGACCAGCCGTAGGAGTCGTCGCCCACGTTTCCGGTGGGCAGCAGAATCTCGGATTCCGAGATTGCGGAGCCGGCCAGCGCCGGGCTGCCGCCGACCAGGGCGATCAGAGCGCAGGATGCGTACACAGTCGATCTCTTCATGATCAGGGCCTCTCTCGTCTTCTTCCTTGGAGTGCACGCGTGCCGGATGGCGGAGGAGTCGTGGGAGAAGATCCCGGCGACGCGCATATTTTGACCGAGTCGGGCCCATCGGCAAACGAAATCGGGCCTTTGAGGACAAGTTGGGTCCGAGAACCCCCGCAGCAGGCAAATCAGGCCTTCCAGGCGGAAAAATCGCACCTTGGACGAACTGTGCGGAAGGTGTGGACAGGAGCACGTGCGGTCGGTGCGGTTCACCGTTTGCGTGCGTACACCAGCAGGGTCGAGGCCAGAGGGGGCGGCATCAACCGGTGGGCGATCGCACCGATTCGATACGCGAGATTCGAGAAGTGGAGGTACGCAGGCTCCGCCTCGTGCCGCACGACGGTCACATCGAATCCGGCTGTCTTCATGATCCGGACGATCGATCGCCTGGTGTTGCAGCGATAGAACGTCGGAAAGACATCCTCGTCCTCCCGTTCGTTCTGCACGCGGGAGGTGAGTGCGGCATGGAACCGGTTCGGAATCAGCGCCGCAATCAGGGAGACGTAGAAGTACTTGTTGGGGGTGCGGAGGCACACCTGGCCACCCGGGGCCAGGATCCGGTGGCATTCGGCGAAGAACTCGTCCGGATGTTCGAGGTGTTCGAGCACGAAGTCGCTGAGGGCCAGATCGACGGAACCGTCCTCCAGCGGCCAGGGGTTTCCCGGCTCGATCAGGTGAAAATCGTCCAGGTCGGGATTGGCGGCGGCGGCCGGGTCGGGGTCGATCCCCGTCACGTGGGCGACGCGTCCCTTGAAGCACTGCAGGGTTCGTCTCCAATCGCAGGCATCGTGCTTGCCGGATCCGCGTCCGCATCCGATGTCCAGCAGTCTGGTCTTCGGGGTCAGCAGGGCGTTGATGCGGGAGTAGAAGGCCACGGTGCCGTCGACCCGGCTGTAGCCGCCGAAGTCCACCTCGGGATAGCAGCGCCGGGTTGTGTCGTTGGAGAACGCCATGGTGCTCTTTGGTTCCAGAATACAGGGTTCGCTCTAGGCCGGAGACCGTCGGGGCGCAGGAACCATTGCAAAGCAGATCATCGCCGTGGCCACGAGCACGCCCGTCCAGAGGAGTGCCGACCGGAAGTCGCCGGGATCGGGGGCGGGGGGGTGTCCTCGCGTGGATGCCAGGGCGTCGACCACGACCCCGAAGAGCCACACGAATCCGAAGGCGGCCATCATCGCCACGAAGTTGACGAGTGCGAGTGCGGACCCCTTGGCGTCCCCGGGGCTCAGGGCCGCGGCGAGCGGATACCCGAGCACGTAGCTGCTGGTCGCAAGGCCCAGGAGCAGCAGCAGAAGGGCAGTGAACCGACCGTCCGCGACGAGCCCGGTCGATGTTGCCGGCTCCGTGGACGAGCCCACGGTGCTCAGGACGAGCAGGGCCACGCTGGTGGTCAGGGATCCCAGCAGGAGGATGGGGCGGGCGGCGCCGAATCGACTGTTCAGCCAGCCGATGACCGGGCAGCCGATTGCGATGCCCAGGTAGAACCATGCGAACAGTCTGGTACTCAGGGGGTACGGGCATCCCAGAAGTTCGCCGATGGACCGGGGGCCCCAGTTGGCCGCCAACGGGAGCGGCAGGTAGACGAGGGCGCAGCCGAGGCTGATCAGCCAGATGCGTGGTCGGGACATGACCAGCAGCAGGCCCGATGCCGCCCGTGCGATCGTTGGTGCCTTCGCGTTGCCGTTGCGATCAAGGTGCCAGGTCGGTCGTCGGGGCACGATTGCGAGCACGCCCACGGCCGTGATCATGCCGACGATCGCAAGCACCACGGAGGCGGCACGCCAGGCGGGAGGAGAGCCCAGCAGCTGGTGGGCGAAGAGTTCTCCGCCGATGCCGATGCCGAACCCGAGTCCGGCGGTCAAGCCCGTCAGCAGCGGCACCTGTCGGACCGGAAACCAGACCATGGCCACATAGACCGCGCCGATGAATGCGAACGAGGAGCCGAATCCGACGAGGAACCGGCTTCCGGCGAGTCCCCACTGCGTCGACGACATCGCAAAGACCGTCATGCCGATGACGCAGAGCACGGCGGCTCCGGCCAGCAGCACCCGGGCGCCGTACCGATCGAGCAGGATGCCCACCACCAGTTGCATGGGGGCGTAGGCGAAGTAGTACATGCCCAGCGCGCCGCCCATCTCCGACTCGTTGATCGCGAACTCGCGCTCAAGAGTCTGTTCGATCATCCCGGGCAGGATGCGGAGGATGTATTCGTAGAGGAAGAAGAAGGCGGGCACGGCCCAGACGATCCAGGCCAGCGGATGTCCCGGTCCGTGCTGGTTGATCCGCTGCAGTCCGTGGACGTGCACCATGCCTAGTTCTCCAATACGTGTCGCACGAACCGAATCAGCATGTCTTCGGTATCGCGTGCATCGGTGCACATGCGTTGCACGAACGTCTCGTAGTCGAGCCCCGTCGTCTCCTCGACATAGACCGGATAGCACCGGAGGCGATCCAGCAGCAGTTCGAGGTTGAGTTCCGGATGGAACTGGGTGCAGTAGATGCGTCGGTCCCGGAAGGTCCACGCCTGATGTGCCACCAGATCGGAAGATGCCAGCAGCACGGCGTCCGGCGGCAGGGTCTCGATTCGATCCTGATGACCCATCTGGGCCAGGAAGGAGGCACCGAGCGGAGCGGTGATCGGATCCGTCCGTCCGGGGCCGGTCAGATGGAGGCGGTGGGTGCCGACCTCGGCCCGCTGCGGATCGCTGACCACGGTTCCCCCCGTCGCCCGGGCCATCGCCTGGCACCCCCAGCACGATGCGAAGGTCGGTTTGTCGACTTCATGCAGCAGACGCATGGCGTCCAGCGCGGAGTCGAGCCATGCGCCGCCCGCCACGACGGAGTAGTCACCGCTTCCACCGATGAGCACGATGTCGCATGCGTCCAGGATGTCGGTGTCCGGTCCCCCCCGCAGCAGGTCCCAGGTGCGGATGGCCGTCGGTTCGCACCGAAGATGCTGGGCGAACGCACGCACCTCGTGCTCGGCCATCGGATCGCCCGGATTTCGGACCTGCATCAGCAGGTACTGCACCGTCGAGGTCATGCGAAGGATGATAGCAGCGGTGCGGGGACCGCCCGCTCAGGGTGTGGCGGGCTGATCGGAGCTCTGCGTGTCCCGGGCGGCTGCTTCGAGGGCGGGCCAGGGGTTCGTGACGTGGCAGCGCCGGCCGGTCGTCTCGATGTAGTCCTGGTGGTAGTCCTCGGCGGGATAGAAGGTGTCCGCCATCTCGACTTCCGTGACGACTCCGCCGTCGTATTCGTCGGAGTCGTTGAGAGCGGCGACGTACGCCCGGGCCTGTGCGAGCTGGCCGGCATCGGCGGCGTAGACCCCGCTGCGGTACTGGGTGCCGCGATCGGGACCCTGTCGATTGAGCTGCGTCGGATCGTGCATCAGGAAGAACGCCTTGAGCAGCGTGCCGTACGAGATCTGCTTCGGGTCGTAGACGACCTTGACCGCTTCGGCGTGTCCGGTCGTGCCGCTGCAGATCTCCTTGTAGGTGGGATCCTTCGTGTCGCCCTGCATGTAGCCGCTGACGGCGTCGACCACGCCGGGACCGGCCTGGAAGTAGTGCTCGATGCCCCAGAAGCAGCCGCCGGCGAAGTACGCCGTCTCCAGATCACCCACGGGGGGCGCGGGCAGGGGCGATCCCTTCTCGACGAACACCAGCGAGGCGGAGTTCAGGCAATGCCGCATGCCGGTCGGCTTGGGGCCGTCGTCGAACACGTGACCGAGATGGGCACCGCAGCGGGCGCATTCGATCTCGGTCCGCACCATGCCGTGGCTGCGGTCGACGACCTTGCGCACGTGGTCCTCGTCGTACTCCTGGTAGAAGCTCGGCCAGCCGGTGCCGGAGGTGAACTTGTGCTCGCTGGAGAAGAGGGGCAGGCCGCAGACCACGCAGCAGTAGGTGCCGTCCTTCTTGTTGTCCAGCAGCGTTCCGCAGAACGGACGTTCGGTGCCGTCCTTCTGGGTCACCCGAAATGCCTCGGGATCCAGCTTTGCCGCGAGTACGGCGACCTGGTCCTCGGTCAGCGGAGTGATGTCGTGGCCGGTTCCGGAGATGATCCGCTTGCTCATGTTCGTCTTCCTGGTGTTCGTCGGTGCCTGCTCGGGAGCGATCGCACCACCGCCGGCCACGATCGCCATGGTGACGAGGGCCGCAGTGAGCAACAGCACGATGAAGGGTATGGTCTTCATGGAATGTTCCATTCTAGGCCCTCGGGGGGGCGGGGGCTCGCAAGATCAGTCGACCATGCCGCGGAGATCATTTTCGATGGCCCGGGTGAGTTCGAGGGCGTGGGCCCGGGTCGTGGTCGGCTGGGTCCAGGTGTACGTGCAGCGAAGTCGGTTGCGGTAGGTGTACGCCGAGAGCAGGAACGGGAAGCCGCCGAATCGACAGGCCGCGGTGATGTCCACGGTCTCGAACCGGACCGGGCCGTAGTCGCCGTCGAACGGAAGCAGTCCCGTGTTGGTCAGGCAGAAGCCGTGGGTGTGCCGGCCGTCGACGTCCTTCCAGCCCGCGATGCTTTCCGTCACGTCCTCGCGGGTGAAGGTTCGCGGAGGATGGTGGGCCTCGCCGAGCTGCTCGCCCAGGGCGGTGGTGTAGGCCCGGGCGGTTTCCCAGGGGTCGGAATCCGGCGACACGTCGAACGATCCGGTGTCCAGACAGGTGACCTTGCAGGCGACTTCGCGCCGGTCGATCTCGACGTTCGCGAAGCGCCGCATGTCCACGGGCGTCAGCGTATCCATGGTGACGGTTCGATCGAGGTACGACGAGATCCCGCGTACGACCGCGGAGGCCAGGGCGCCCTGCACCGTGGTCCGCTCCGTGTGGCATCGTTCGGTGAGCCCACGGGTGAATGCCTCGTCGTGGACGGTGAAGGTGTTGCGACTGCGGCGGTCCACGAACTCGGCGTCGCCGTCGGTGGGCCACGGGCTGATGGAGCCGATCCGTTCGGACCATGACTCCTGCACCCGCTTCCATCGTTCCATGGTGCCCGGGGGGTCCAGCTGGTCCTCGATGGGCGCGGGCATCGGGTACGGCTCGGTCCGGACGTCCCGGTCGGCCACCAGTCGGCCGAGCAGCTCGCCGCACTGGTCGAGCAGGTGGTACGCGGCCCGGCCGTCCGTGATCGAATGGTGCGTTTCGAGGAGCAGCCACCAGCGATCGCCGTCGGTGCTGCGGATGAACCTCGCGCCCCAGGTCCGGTCCTCGCCGGTGAAGGGGTCGTTGGTCTGGTCCTCGATGAAGGTCTCGAACTCCGCGCCGTCGCCCACGGTGAGCTCGTGGACCGGGATGTCGTCGAAGTCCACGTCGGGCACGAACCGGTATGCACCGGGTTCCCCGTCGATGCGTGATCGCAGCAGCGGGTGGCGTGCATGGAGGATGCCCAGTGCGGTCCGCACGTGATCCAGCTCCACCGGGCCGGTGCCTTCGGCCCAGCAGTAGATGATGGAACTCAGCAGATGCTTGGTGGCCTCCTGCTGCATGGACTCGAGGAAGCTGAGGGGACGGGGCTCGACGTTCACGGGGCGGGCTCCTCTTCGGGGATGCGGCCCGGTTCGCGACGGCCAGTTCCTTCCCGTTCGGTCAGACGGTCTCCGAGATCCTCCCGCGCCGCTTCGGCGATGGCCAGCATGCGTTCCATCACCTCGGGGTAGCGTTCCGACACGTCGGTGGTCTCACCCGGATCGGTCTCCAGGTCGTAGAGCACCAGGTCGGTGCGCACGCCGTAGTTGTACTGGGTGGGGATGCCGTCCCGGCCGACCGCGCGGTTGCCCATGCTGCGGTAGCCGTGCGGCAGATGCATCTTCCATCGGCCGCTGCGGATGGCCTCGAGGTCGTTGGCGTGGTAGTAGAACAGGTAGTGGTCCTGCGGCGAACGGGCGCCCGGTTCGTCGAAGAGCAGGGCGGTCGCGCTGCGACCGTCGATGCTGCGCTCCGGCAGGGGGGCGTCGATGAGTTCGGCCACCGTCGGAAGCACGTCGATGGTCATCATCGGTTCGCGGCACACGCTGCCGGCGGGGATGCGTCCCGGCATCCACATCACGCACGGTACGCGGACGCCGCCCTCGAAGGTGGTGCCCTTGCCTTCACGCCACGGGCCGGTCCGGCCGGCGTGATTGCCGTAGTTCAGCCACGGACCGTTGTCGGACGCGAAGAGCACCAGGGTGCGATCGTCGAGTCCGAGTTCCTGCAGGGTCTCGAGCACCCGGCCCACGGACCAGTCGATCTCCCCGATCACGTCCGCGTAGAGCCCCTTGCCGGTCATGCCGTCGCGCCGTTCGTCGACGAAGAGCGGAACGTGCGGCATGGGATGGGCGAGATAGACGAAGAAGGGCCGGTCCGCGTGCTCCCGCATGAACCCGACGGCCCGCTCCGTGAACTCGGTCGTGAACCGACGCTGATCGGGCTGCACCTCGATGGTCTCGGTGTCCTCGATCAGCGGCAGCGGCGGATAGGTGCTCTTGCGCGCCGTGGGATGCATCGGCCACATGTCGTTGGAATACGGAATGCCGAAGTAGTCGTCGAAGCCGTGGTTCGGCGGCAGGAACTGCTCCTGGTGTCCGAGATGCCACTTGCCGTAGGCCGCGGTGGCGTAGCCGCGGTCGCGGCAGAGTTCACCGAGCGTGGTCTCCTCGTCGTGGATGCCGATCTTCGACCACGGTCCGAGGGCGCCGGCGATGCCGATGCGGTTCGGATAGCACCCGGTCAGCAGGGCGGCCCGCGAGGCGGAGCACACCGGCTGGGCGGTGTAGAAGTCGGTGAACCGTCGTCCCTCTTCGGCCATGCGGTCGAGGTGGGGGGTCGAGACGTGCCGGCCACCGTTGACGCCAAGGTCGAACCACCCCTGATCGTCGGTGTAGATGATCACGATGTTGGGCGGCGCGTCGGTGGCCGGTTCGACCGGTGCGACGACGGTGAGTGCGAACAGGATGGTCGGAATGAACATGGGGACGAGTATACTCACGGGGTCATGCATCTGATCCTCATCCTGTCGGCAGCGATGTCCCCGGCGACGACACCCGCGGAACCCGCTGGCGGACGTCCGAACATCCTCTTCATCTACACCGACGATCATTCCGCCGCGGCGGTGGGCTGCTACGGCTCCCGCATCAACGAGACGCCGCACCTCGATCGCATCGCCCGGGAAGGCATGCGGTTCGACAACGCGTTCTGCACGAACGGCATCTGCGCCCCCTGTCGGGCGGTGGTCCTGACGGGGACCCACAGTCACGTCAACGGACTGATGGACAACGGCGATGTGTTCGACGGCAGCCAGCCGACGTTTCCGCAGCTGCTGCGAGAGGGCGGATACCACACGGCGCTCGTGGGCAAGTGGCATCTCAAATCCGATCCCACCGGCTTCGACCACTGGGCCGTGCTGCCGGGGCAGGGCCACTACTACAACCCGGACTTCATCACGCCCCAGGGCACGGTTCGCGACGAGGGGTACGTGACGGATCTCGTGACCGACCGTTCGATCGACTGGCTGGAGCAGGACTGGGATCGCGAGAAGCCGTTCCTCCTGATGTGCCAGCACAAGGCGCCGCACCGCAGCTGGATGCCGGGGCCGAACCACCTCGATCTGTACGAGGGGCTCGAGATTCCCGAACCGCCGACGCTGTTCGACGACTACGCGACCCGTGCGAGCCCCGCCCGCGAGCAGGAGATGGAGATCGATCGGCACATGTACATCCACTACGACCTCAAGGTCGTGCCCACCGAGGAGGAGGAGGCGAACCTCCGGGGCGCGGACCGGTGGATCCGCGGCATGCGCGAGCGCATGACGCCGGGGCAGCTGGCCGCCTGGGATGCCGCGTTCACCGATCGCAACGAGGCGTTCCGGGCCGCGAAGCTCGAGGGACGAGACCTGGTCCGCTGGAAGTACCAGCGCTACATCAAGAACTACCTCCGTTGCATCGCCTCCGTCGACGACAACGTCGGTCGGCTGCTGGCCTGGCTGGACGAGCAGGGACTCGCGGACGACACCATCGTGGTCTACAGCTCGGACCAGGGCTTCTTCCTTGGGGAGCACGGCTGGTACGACAAGCGGTTCATGTACGAACCGTCGCTGCGGACACCGCTCCTGGTCCGTTGGCCGGGTACGGTCGCCGCGGGCAGCAGTGAGGATGCGCTCGTGCAGAACCTCGATCTGGCCCAGACCTTCCTCGAGGTCGCCGGGGTCGAGACGCCGGACCGCATGCAGGGCGCGAGTCTGGTGCCGCTGCTCTCGGGCCCGACGCCGGACAGCTGGCGCGACTCCATCTACTACGAGTACTTCGAGCAGGGCATCCACAACGTCCATCCGCACCGTGGCGTGCGAACGGATCGCTGGAAGCTCATCGAGTATCCGGGAACCGGGGAATGGGAACTCTTCGACCTGCAGGAGGATCCGGACGAGATCCGGAATCTCGCGGACGCACCGGAGCACGCGGAGACGCGTGGGCGACTGGAGCGTGAACTGCGCCGACTGCAGACGGTCTACGGCGTGCCGGGCGACGCCTGAGCAGGTCGCACGCAGCGAAATCCGGTGTGCGACAGGCTGCTGTCGGGCGTGACCGGCATCCGGGCGGCCGGACGGTCGCGGACGCAGAATCCCGGCGTGCACAGGAACGAACCGCCGCGCGTGATCCGTCGCGGTCCGGCGGGCGAGGCCCGGTCGACGATCGTCCCGATGTCGGGGCCGGTCGGATTCTCGCGGCCGCTGCGTCCGTACCAGTCGTCGGAGTACCAGTCCGCGCACCATTCCCAGGCGTTGCCGGTCATGTCGTGGAGTCCCCAGCCGTTGGGTGGATAGGAACCGACCGGGGCGGTGCCCGGGTGTCCGTCGAGTCGTTCGTTCTCGACGGGGAAGACGCCCTGCCAGGTGTTGGCCATCCAGTTCCCGTCGGGGGTGCGATCGTCGCCCCAGGTGAAGGTGCGACCTTCCAGTCCGCCACGGGCGGCGTATTCCCACTGCGCTTCGGTCGGCAGTGCGAGCCCGGCCCAGTCGGCGTAGGCCCTGGCATCCTCCCAGGCGACGTGTACGACGGGATGGTCCATGCGGTCCTCGATGTCGGACCCGGGGCCCTCGGGGCGGCGCCAGCTTGCGCCGGGCACCAGCGTCCACCACTGGGAGATGTCGTTGCGATCGGTGACCGATCGGGTCGATGCGAACACCGCGGAGGCGGGCACGAGCATGTCGGCCGGCGCTTCCGGGTAGTCCTCGGCCTTCGGCGTCCGTTCGGCCACGGTGATGTAGCCGGTCTCGTCCACGAAGCGGGCGAACGCCTCGTTCGTCACCTCATGGGTGTCCATGAAGAACCCGTCCACGGTGACGAGGTGGGGGGGGCGCTCCTCGGCGTAGCCGTTCGCGCTGCCCATCACGAACGTTCCGCCGGGAATCCAAGTCATCCCGGGAGGAGCAGTCGGTCGGCGATCGTCCGGTTCGTCGGGCCAGGGGACCGGCTCGCCGGTGCGGCGGTCGATCGACGGCATGGCGCCGTGGGCACGGGCCGTCTCTCCGAGGAGGGCCGCCATCGTCCGGGTGCGGTCCGGTTCGAGCGCCGAGCGTTCGATGCGTTCGCCCGGATCCGATTCGAGGTCGTAGAGTTCGAGCCCGCCGTCGGCATGTCGGAAGATCAGCTTCCAGTCTCCGTGGCGGATCGCGGTGTAGGGATGAATGCCCGGGCCGCGTGCGCCCCACTGGTGCGGCTGGTGCCACAGCAGCACGCGTCCATCGAGTGTCTCATCCCCTCCGGCCAGAAGCGGTCGCAGGCTTCGTCCGTCCACCACGTGGTCGTGCGAGACCAGCGAAGTCGCGCCGGCCGCCTGCAGCAGGGTGGGGAACCAGTCCTGGGTGATGACCGGCGTATCGATGCGGCTTCCCGGCGAGGTGACTCCCGGCCAGCGCACGATGCCCGGCACGCGGGTCCCGCCTTCGTAGGCGGATCCCTTGCCGCTGCGAAGCGGTGCGTTGTGCACGTGGGGTTCGCCGTCCCGGGAGTGCGCCGAAAGTCCGCCGTTGTCCGAGGACAGGATCACGATGGTGTCGTCCGCGACGCCCAGGGTCTCCAGCCGGTCGAGCATCGAGCCGAGTGCCGCATCGACGGTCTCGATCATGGTGGCGTACGCCGCCTCGCGGGGGGGGAGGTCCGCGTAGTGGTCGAGGTACCGGTCGTTGGCCATGATCGGCGTGTGCACGGCGTAGGGAGCGAAGTGAAGGAAGAACGGGCGTCCTTCGGAGTGGGCCACGTCCATCGCCCGCACCGCCTCGTCGGCCAGCACCTCGGTGAGGTACACGTCTTGATCGTGCCATCGTTCGAGTCCCGGAACGTCCCACACGCTGGTGGTGTGGACGGGTTCGGTGCTGCGTGCCTGCTTGAAGCGGTGGATCCCGAGGTAGCTTCCCGGGGCGCCGGATGCATGACCCGCGATGTTCACATCGAATCCGAGGCGGCGGGGATCGCCGCCGGGCGTCTCGTGCGCTCCGAAGTGCGCCTTGCCGACGTGGATCGTCCGGTAGCCGGCCTGCCGCAGGAGGCGGGGCAGGCTGACATCGTCCTCGTCCAGACCGTTGAGGTTCCATTGCGGGGGCCGCAGCCGGGGGTGGGTGCGGGACGTGTCACGATCCCGATGGAGCGTCCAGTAGGTGATGCCGGTTCTGGCCGGGCTCTGGCCCGTAAGCAGGCTGGTGCGACTGGGGGTGCACACGGGAGCGGCGGCGTAGTTGCTGGTGAGCACCGTTCCGGAGTCCGCCAGCCGCTGCATGGACGGGGTTCGATAGCGACGGTTGAAGTCGGTCGTCTCCTCGTGCATGGGCACGGAGGTGTCCTGCCAGCCCAGATCGTCGACGTGGACGAGCACGATGTTCGGTTGGCCGGATGCGATGCACGTTCCCGCGGTGAGCAGCGGGGCGGACAGTCGGAACCAGAGGTGGGCTCGTCGCATGCGGCCAGTCTACGCCTGTTGCGGCCGGGTTGCCGTACGAGTACGTTCTCCCCGACGGGATGGGCCCGTCTTGCGAGGAGTGTTGTCGATGCGAATCATGAATGTTCTGCTTGCAGTGGGGTGTCTCGTCCTGATCACCACCGGCTGCGCCACCGTTCCCCAGACCGCGGGCGACCGCGTCCAGTTGGAGGCCGACGTCAAGCGGACCGTGGATCGGATGTCCGCGGCGGATCCGAACGTCGAGAAGTTCATGAAGTCCTCCTACGCCTACGCGGTCTTCCCGGCCATCGGGTCCGGCGGTGCCATCGTCGGAGGAGCGTTCGGTCGCGGTCAGGTCTTCCGCAACGACGAGGTCATCGGGTTCGTGAGCGTGACCGAGGGCACCATCGGCGCCCAGTTGGGCGGCTCGAACTATTCCGAGATGATCTTCTTCCAGGACAAGTGGACCTTCCAGAAGTTCGCCGCCAACCAGTTCGCCTTCCAGGCTTCGATCTCCGCGGTGGCCGTGGAAAGCGGAACCGGCGACAACCTCGACTACTCGGAAGGCGTGATGGTCTTCACCCAGGGCTACAAGGGACTGCAGCTTGGAGCCGCGATCGGCGGTCAGCAGTTCAAGTACGTGCCCAACTGATCCCCGTGGTACATTCTGGCCATGCGTGATGTCCCGATCCTGGTCCATGTCCCCAAGTGCGGCGGCACCACGCTGATCATGCCGGTGACCGGCGACATCTTCGGGACGGAGGGGCACGAACGCTACGCCGGACGTCGCATCATCCTCTGGCTCGAAGCGGCCATTGCCCACTTCCTTCCGGAGTCGGCCGAACCGCTGGAGATCGATCGTAAGGGACCGTTGCAGACGGTCCGGACGCTGGTCCGGAGGCTGTTTGCATGAGCGGCCGGTTCTGGACCGGGTTCGATCTGCTGCTGGGTGGTCTGCTGATCATTCTGGCGGTGATCCTTTCGGTGCTGGGCCAGGACTGGAGACTGGTTGGTGTGCTGGGTGCGGGATTCACCCTCTGGGGCATCTTCGAGTGGATCCGAGGCGACCGCACCGAGCAGTGATCGGATGAAGGCACTCTGGTTGCTGGGGGTAGCGCCCACGGGTAGTCTTTGCTGATCAGGGATATCCGGAAAGCGACTCCTTCATGCCCAAAACACGTCTTGCACTGCTGCCCGTCGTCTGTTCGTGTGTCGTCGGGTGCGGCGATACGAGTGCGCCAGCGCCCGCCGCGCCGCCCGTGCCCACGGTGACCTGCGTCAAGGCCGTGAGCGAGGACATTCCGGACTATCGCTTCTACCCCGGCATCACGCAGGCCGTGCTCGAAGCCGACATCGTCGCCCGCGTATCCGGGTATCTGGAAGAGCGGAACTTCGTCGAGGGGGACCGGGTGTCCACCGGACAGCGGCTCTACCTGATCCAGCAGGAGGAGTACGAGGCGGATCTTCTGGAGGCCAAGGCCGCGCTGCTCAATGCGGAGGCCCAGGCCCAGTTCAACCAGTTGACGCTCACCAACGTCCAGGAGGCGTTCGCAGGTGGTGCAGCCACGGTCTACGAGGTCGAAGAGGCCGATGCGGCGTTCAAGGAGTCGATGGCCAACGTCGAGTCGTCCCGGGCGGCGGTGATCAACGCCGATCTCAATCTGTCCTACACCGAAGTGCTTGCACCCTTCGCGGGTCGAATGGGGGAGACCCAGGTCGACGTCGGCAATCTCGTCGGATCCACCGAGAACACGACGTTGGCGATGCTGGTGATGCTGGATCCGATGCGGGTGATGTTCGAGCCGGCCGGCACCGAATTGATCGAATACCTGCGGGCCTTCGAATCCGACGTCGTGCCGGTGCAGATCACCGTGTCCCAGCAGGGGGGCGAGCCGGTGCTCTACAACGGGTCGCTCGACCTTGTCGACAACAAGGTCGACCAGTCCACCTCGACGTTCAAGGCCCGGGCGGTCTTCAAGAACGAAGAGGGCTACGTCCTTCCCGGGCTGTACGTATCCGTGCGGGTTCGCCTGCGGACGATCGAGGGTGCCGTCATGGTTCCCGATGAGGCGATGTCCGCCACGCCCACCTCGCAGTACGTGTACGTGGTGGATTCCAAGCAGGTGCTGCAGCGGCGCTCGGTCGTCACGGCATCGCTCTACGAAGGACTCCGTCACGTGACCTCCGGACTGAAGGCCGGGGACCTCGTGGTCGTCAAGGGCAACCCCGCGCTCGTCCGCCAGGGGGCCAAGGTGAAGCCGGACATCGTCGATGCGCGGACCTTCGCCACCGGGCAGCAGAAGGCTGAGCAGGCGGCGACCGAAGAAAGTTCCGGAACCTCCGGCAAGGGCGACGACGAGTCCGGGAGCGGCGGCGGCTCGTGACCAAGTTCTTCATTCATCGCCCGATCTTCGCCTGCGCGATCGCACTGCTGATGCTGCTCGTGGGCGGTGTCAGCATCCTCACCCTCCCCGTGTCGCAGTACCCGGACATCGTGCCCGGGACGGTGCAGGTGACGTCCAGCTATCCGGGGGCGAACGCGGAGACCACGGCCCGCGTGATCACCCAGCCGCTGGAGCAGCAGATCAACGGCGTCGAGGGCATGATCTACATGTCCTCGAACTCCACCAGCAACGGCGCGTCCGTCATCACGGTGACCTTCGAGGTGGGCTACGACCTCAACATCGCCTCCGTCGACGTCCAGAACCGCGTCCAGACGGCGGAGGCACAGCTGCCGTCCGAGACCCAGCAGGCGGGCATCTCGGTCGTCAAGCAATCCTCCGACATCACCATGATCGTGTCGCTCAAGGCCCCCGAGGGGGGCTACGACAACACCTTCCTCGGCAACTACGCCCAGATCAACCTGATGGATCCGTTGACGCGGGTGGATGGCGTGGGATCGATCACCATCTTCGGGCTGCAGAACTACTCGATCCGCATCTGGCTCGATCCCGACAAGCTGGCCGCGCTGGGCATCACCATCGACGAGGTGACCAGCGCCATCGGGAACCAGAACAAGGACATCGCAGCGGGCAACATCGGCCAGCCGCCGGTGCCCGGCGCGCCGGCCGTCCAGTACCAGCTGTCGACTCTCGGTCAGCTGCAGTCGGCGGAGGAGTTCGGCGAGATCGTGGTCCGGGCCGAGAACGACGGATCCGTGGTCCGGGTCAAGGACATCGGTCGGGCCGAACTCGGGGCGCAGGACTACACCACGTCGACCACCCTCAACCAGAAGCCGACCGCGACCATGGCCATCTACCAGCTGCCGGGCGCCAACGCGCTGCAGGTCGCCAGGGGGGTCAAGGAGTCGATGGCGAGGCTCGAACGGAATTTTCCCGAGGGACTCGAGTGGGAGGTCACCTTCAACATCAACGACTTCGTGAAGGAGTCGCTCAAGGAGCTGGTGATCACCCTGCTGGAGGCGATCGCCCTGGTCGTCGCGGTGGTCTTCCTCTTCCTCCAGAACTGGCGGGTCACCCTGATTCCGATCGTCGCCATTCCCGTCTCCCTCATCGCGACCTTCGCGGTGCTGGCGGGGTTCGGCTTCTCCATCAACCTGCTCACGCTGCTGGGTCTGGTGCTCGCGGTGGGTCTGGTGGTGGACGATGCGATCGTGGTGGTGGAGAACGTCGAACGCCAGTTCGAGAACGGCGAGACGGACGCCAAGCGGGCGGCGGAGAAGGCCATGGACGAGGTGTCCGGTCCCATCATCGCCACCTCGCTGGTGCTGATGGCGGTGTTCGTCCCCGCGGCGTTCATGCCCGGCATCACCGGACAGCTGTACAACCAGTTCGCGCTGACCATCGCGTTCTCGGTGGCGTTGTCCACGATCAACTCCCTGACCCTCAGTCCGGCGCTCGCCGGCTGCCTGCTCCGGCCGCGCACGGAGGAGTCGCGGTTCTTCGTCTACCGGTGGTTCAACCGCTTCTTCGAGGGCATGACCGCGGGCTACACCCGGATCGTGCATCTGCTCTCCCGGGCCTGGGTGCTGGTGGTGATCGGCTTCGGAGGCCTGTTCTTCCTCACGGTGTGGCTGACGATGGAGCGGCCGACGAACTTCGTGCCCGAGGAGGACCAGGGTTGGTACTTCACCATCTTCGAACTGCCCCCGGGGGCGTCGCTCTCGCGGACCGAGGCGGTGGTCGACCGGGCGACCGAGGTCATCCTGCGCAACCCCTCCGTGCAGAGCGTGATCCAGGTCAACGGCGTGGACTTCCTGGAGAAGACCAACGTCTCGAACTTCGGATTCGCGATCGCGATCCTCAAGCCCTGGGGGGAGCGTACGCAGGCCGAACAGCAGATCCCGGGCATCATCGATGTGATCAAGAAGGACCTCGATCGCGAGATCGAGGGGGCGGTGGGCATCTCGTTCAACGCGCCGCCCATTCCCGGCCTGGGCTCCACCGGCGGGTTCCAGTACCAGATCGAGGACATCAACGACAAGGGGGCCGACGCCCTGTACGAGATCACGCAGGAGTTCATCGCCAAGGCCGATGCGCTGCCGCAGATCGGAAAGGCGTTCTCCGACTTCGAGATCGACTACCCGGAACTCTACATGGACATCGATCGGGCCCAGGCTGAAGTGCTGGGCGTCGAGGTGGGCACCCTGTTCACGGCCGTGCAGGCCTACCTGAGTTCGATCTACATCAACAACTTCAACAAGTACGGCCAGGTCTACCAGGTCAACGTGATGGCCGAGGGTGCGGCCCGCAGCGAGCCGGAGGATCTGGCCCGGCTGCGCGTGGTGACCGAGGACGGCCGATCGGTCCCCTTCGGCGAACTGATGGACATCCGTTACACCACCGGGCCGGTGAACATTCCCCGCTACAACCTCTACACCTCGACGCAGATCATCGGCGGACCGGCGCCGGGCTACAGCGGCGGCGACGCGATCAAGGCGTTGGCGGGATTGCAGAAGGAGGTCCTCGAGCCGGCCGGTTTCGGCGGCGAGTGGACCGGCATGGTGTACCAGCAGATCATCGCGGGCAGCTACACCTCGATGATCTTCCTGCTGGGTCTGGTGACGATCTTCCTGATCCTCGCGTCGCTCTACGAGTCGTGGGCGATGCCGCTGATGATCCTGCTGGCGGTGCCGTTGGCGGTGCTGGGAGCGATCTCCGCGTTGGCCATCCGCAGCATGCCGCTGGACATCTACGGTCAGATCGGACTGCTGATGCTGATCGGTCTGGCGGCGAAGAACGCCATTCTCATCATCGAGTTCGCCCGCGAGCTGCGGGTCCAGGGGCGCAGCATCCTCGAGGCCGCCGTCGAAGCGGCCCGCCTGCGGTTGCGTCCCATTCTGATGACCGCGCTGGCGTTCATCCTCGGCGTCCTGCCGCTGGTCTTCGCTTCGGGAGCCGGTGCGGGGGCACGGCACTCGATCGGCACCACTGTGCTGGGAGGCATGCTCGCCTCGACCTTCCTGAGTCTGCTGGTCGTGCCTGTCTTCTACGTCGTGATCCAGTGGGTCCGCGAGCGGTTCAACATGGCCAAGGAGATCAAGGTCGCCGCATCCGACGACGCCTCCTGATCAGGAGCCGGGCACCGGCTTGTCGCAGTCGAAGGTGACGGGGACCAGGCACAGGAACCGCATCGGGGCCTCGGAGTGGTTCCGGAACTGATGCAGGCTGTTGGCCGGGACGAAGAGGACGTCCCCGGCGGTGGCCGCCGCGGTCTCGCCGTCGCATTCCACATCGCAGTCGCCCTCGACGATGTAGACCTCGTGTTCGTAGTCGTGCTGATGCAGGGGGGTGTGACCGCCCGGTTGCACCACGAAGTGTCGGAGGGCGAAGTTCTGAGCACCGTCGTCGCGTCCGATCATGATCTGCATGGAAACATCCTTGACGCCGTCCATCTCGACGGGAGTGGTGTTGGCGGGGTCGGTCTTGCGGATGTGCATGGTGTATTCCTTCGCGGGCGGAGAACTATTCTGTCCATCATTTCAGGAATCGTCCCGCGTGGCAAGGAATCGGCGCAGGATGTCATGGCCCGTCGAACGTGTCCTTGCGAAGGGACCGGCAGGAGCCCGCTCCGTCCGCATGGAGTGCTTGAACAACGACAGTGGGAGCACCGCAGGGGGCCGGGCTGCATGGCCCGGCCCTTCTGCACCGGGGGCATTGATGCCCTTCGAGGTTCCGAAGCGACCGCACCCGCCGATCGGATGCATCGTTCGTGGGGGCGGTCTGCCCGAACGACACAGTCCGCCGGGCGCCCGAAGGCACCCGGCGGACTCGCGTGTCGGCTCCCTACCGTGCCAGGGGGGAGCCTTGCTCAGGTGATCAGCAGGAACCCCATTTCGCGATCACGGTGAGCAGATCCGTCACGTCGACGCGGCCGTCGTCGTTCGTGTCCGCGGAGCAGCCGCCGGTGCAGGTGCCCCACTGGGACAGGATCTCGAGCAGGTCGCCGATGTCGACCGAACCGTCGCCGTCGAGATCGCCGATGCACACCGCATCGGTCACGTCCATCCGGACCATCCGGCCCTGGTCGGCCGTACCCTCGTTGAGGTCACGGGCGATGATGGCGGCGTTGTATTCACCGGGGGTGAACGAGCTGCTGGTCACGTCGGCGTAGATGGCGACCTCCATGGTCTTGCCGGGTTGGATCACCATCATCGACGGCTCGACGTGCATCCAGTCCTCGTTCCATTCGAGTTCCACGAACCGGGGTTCCGGACTCTCGTTGGTGAACTGGACGAGACGCGGTTCGAGGGCCTCGATCGCATCCAGGTTCAGGTGCCATTCGGGCCACAGGATGGGGATGATCTGCAGCGGACGCGCGGTCAGATTGAGCGCCGGATCACCGAAGATGGTCCAGGTCTCGATCATGTCGTCACCCGCGTCGCCGTAGGCGCTGACCATGGAGGCGGTGCCGGCGGCACAGAGGTTGCCGAAGCGTCGGATGGAACGGTCCGCGGTCCGGTCGCCGATCACGTCCTGGGCCTCCATAGGGGGTGCCCAGTACTGGTTGACCGTCGACATGAGGGTGGCCACTGCTCCGGTGGGTTCGCCCGCGGAGTCGGTGGCTCGCAGCCAGTGCTCGGCGAAGCAGTCGTCGCCGTCGAGGTGGAACTGGCCGTTGACGCAGGCTACGGAGATGATCCAGGGCAGCTGGTTGCTGTTCTCCAGGGCATCGACGTCGTCCACATCGAACTTCGTGGACCACCACTTGTCGCTTTCACCGTGTCCGGTGTAGTTGATCACGCCGAGTCCGGCTTCGATCGCGGCCTTGACGTCGGCGGGATCGTCGTTGGGCTCGTAGACCTGGGCGACGTTGTTGTAGCCGGCGGCCAGCAGATCGTCGCGGATCTCGTTGAGGTGTTCCCAGTCGAATTCGTTGTCGTCGGCGATGGCCACGTTGTTGTCGTTGGATGCCACGCCCAGTGCGTTGTTGCGCCATCCGGCGAACATTCCGAACTCCCGCTCGTAGCGGATGGTCCGCTCGACCTGGGTCCTCACATCGGCGTCGGTCTTGGCCGAGAAGCGTCCCACGAGGACCTCGGGCTGGTGATCGTTCCCGGTGATGAAGCCGTAGGTCGGATCGGTGCCACCGGTGGAATCCGCGTAGTTCACCAGATCGGTCGGGATGTCCTCGAAGTCGCCCACCAGCAGGACGTAGCTGATGTCCCAGTTGCGATAGCGGGAGGCGATGAAGTTCCGGATCTGATCGGTGCTGTCGCCGATGACCTCGAGTTCCGCCGAAACGGTCCAGATCCCGTTGTCGTTGTGATGATCGACCAGCGGCTGGACGAGATCGGCCCACTTCTTGGGTGTGATCACGAGCATCTCGGGTTCCAGCGGCGCAAAGCACGGAAGTTCCCACGGCTGCCAGTTGAGGAAGGTCGCCTCGTAGGTGTCCTGCCATCCGAGCCGGTTGTTGGATCGTGCGTCCGCCGGAAGGGTGTTGCGATCGTCGTCGCCCTGGGCGTAGGCGACCAGTTCGATGGCGGTGTACACGCGGAGCGTCTTGGTGACGGGATTGTACTGGTACGGTGAGACCGTCAGGTCCTGGCCGCGCTGGTCGCGCATGATCCAGGGCTCGCCGAGCTGCACGATGTCCCGTGGCCAGAACTCGTCCTTCTGGTACTCGTCCCCGAAGGTGTAGGGCACCTTCTCGGGCAGCAGCTCACGGGAGATCGGTCCCTTGGAGGGAGCGATCCGGACGCCCTGCAGTTCGTAGTAGTCCGCGTTGGCGATCTCCAGATGCATCATTCCCTTGTTGGGAATGCGCAGACGGTGGACGGCGGCGGGCAGATCGGGGCAGCCGGCCTCGCGGCTGCTGTGAAGTTCGCCCTTGATGTCGCCGATCTTGACGAACGATTCGCCTTCGATGACGACGTCCTGCATCTCCAGCTGGGTCGGGAACTCCATCTGCAGATGGGTGTAGCCGGGATCGTTCTTGAGGAGTCGGGTGCTGACGCTGTCGGCGGGGGAGGCTCCGAGGGCCGGTCCGGCGGTCAGCAGTCCGGTGGCCACGACCAGTCCGGTCAGGCCCATCTTCATTGTCTGCATGGTGCGTTTCATTGTTGTACTCCGGGTTGGTCTCGTTCCGTGAAGGAGGAGAGGGAAGAGATGAGTGAGGGTCTGCCTCGCCTGCAATGCGTCGCGCGGGTCCGTTTCTCACAGCATTTCGGAGAAAAAACCGGGCGTCCCGAAGGGGACGCCCGGTCGAAGACCGAAGGACGGCGAAGGATCAGAAGTCCAGTTCGAACCAGCGGCAGCCGTACTCCCACACGAAGTGGGCAGCGACCTGGCGGGGGGTGTTGCGGTAGAAG
>CAJWBW010000003.1:0-17723 GCA_913020415.1 uncultured Phycisphaerae bacterium
GTGAACTGGTTGTTGAGCGAATCCTTGCCGGAGATGAACGGCGTCCGGTAGGCGAGTGCGGCATCGCGGCATCCTTCCGCCGCACGCACCAGCTCCCCCATGCGCCGTTCGTCGTCACAGCCCGGCCAGCAGAAGTTGTCCAGCACCGCGATGCGTTCGGGATCGGCCCCGACGCAGACGAGATTGCGAACGCACTCGTCGAGGGCCGCGACCGCCATCCGCCAGGGATCGGCCTGCAGACCGGTCGCCAGACCGTTGCCCACGGCCAGACCTCTGGTGGAACCCGCAACCGGAAGCAGCACCGCCGCGTCGGACGGACCGTTGCCGTAGGGTCCCACCTGGGGTCGAATCACGCTCCGACCCTGCACTTCATGATCGTACTGCTCGATGATGCATCGCTTCGATGCGATGTTGGGATGCGCGAGCAGTCGCTTGAGCGCGTCGTCGATCGAGGGGGGATCGATCCGGATCGATTTCGTCGCCGGTTCCACCGGCTGCCAGCGTGCGACCCGGAGACGATCCGGAAGTCCGTCGTGCAGCAGGGACATGGGCAGTCGCCCGAACTCGACGTCGTGCCAGTTGAGAATCAGTTCTCGGTCCGGCGTCCCGAACGTCCCGAGGACGCACAGCTCGACGTCGTGGGCATCGCAGATCTCCTGCAGCGCCGGGAGCCGGTCCTCGGGGACCGCCATGACCATCCGTTCCTGCGCCTCCGAGATCCAGATCTCGGTCGGTGTGAGACCCTGGTACTTCAAGGGGGCCGCATCGAGCTGCACCGTTGCGCCCAGCTCCTCACCCATCTCGCCGACGGCGCTGGAGAATCCGCCCGCACCGCAGTCGGTGATCGAACTGTAGAGGCATCCGCCGGGCGCATCCCGGGCCTCCATGATCGCATCGAGCACCTTCTTCTCGGTCACCGGGTTTCCGATCTGGACCGCGTGCGAGAACTCGTCGACATGGGTGTCCGTCAGCTCTGCGGACGAAAATGTAGCACCGTGGATGCCGTCCCGACCCGTACGCCCGCCCAGCGCGACGATCAGATCGCCGGGCTGCGGATCACCGGCCACCCGGTCGCGGGGCATCACTCCGACGCAGCCGCAGTAGACGAGCGGATTGCCGACGTAGTCGTCGTCGAACCACACCGTGCCGTTGACCGTGGGAATGCCCATGCGGTTGCCGTAGTCCCGAACCCCCGCCACGACCTGGGACAGAATGCGGCGGGGATGGAGACAGCCCGTCGGCAGTTGGCGATCGGTGTCCGGCGCCCAGGTGTCGAGGTGACCGACGCAGAAGACATCGCTGGCCGCGATTGGCCTGGCGGCAAGTCCGGTTCCGATGATGTCGCGGATGCATCCCCCGATTCCGGTTGCCGCTCCCCCGTACGGTTCGAGCGCGGAGGGATGGTTGTGCGTCTCGACCTTGAAGCAGACCGCATGATCGTCGTCGAATGCGATGACACCGGCGTTGTCGACGAAGACCGAAAGACACCAGTCGATGCCGTCGGCCATCAGTTCCTTCGTCGCGGCGGCGATGGTCGATCCGAGCAGGTTGTCGATTCGAACCACGCCTTCACCGACGACCTCGTGGCCCTGGCGATCAAGATCGCCCGGAAGCGGTCCGTGGTATTCGACCCGCGCCTTGAGCGTCTTGTGAACACAGTGCTCCGACCAGGTCTGGGCCAGGGTCTCGAGTTCGATCTCGCGCGGATCGCGTCCCATGGCACGATAGGCTTCCTGCAGCGCCTGCATCTCGTCGAGACTCAGGAAGAGATGGGCTTCACGCGACAGACGCTGCAGCGCGTCGTCATCGAGTTCCAGCAGCGGCACCGTCCGGACCTCGGCCTCGCGATCGTGCCCCGCCTCGAACTGCTCGGGGTGGTACGGCACATCGTGGACGTCGTGGATCAGCGTGTTGGCGAGACATCGTTCGGCGAACGTGCGGGCCTGTCCCTGATCGAGACCGTCCACATCGAAGCGGCGGCCGGTCCGGACCGTGACGTCGACGCCCAGCAGGCTCCGCACTCCGAGCTCCACGGCCTCCGCCTCGGGATCCATCACCCCGGGTTGGGGATGGACTTCGACCAGCGAGTCGGCCCGGGGCGCGGACGCGCCGACCACCGACCGTTCGGTCACGGGATGACTGAGCAGTTCGTCCGCGATCCGACGGACCGCATCGGCGTCGAGTTCACCCTCGATCAGGTAGATGGATGTCGCCTGCACGGCCTGGGGCTGCGCATCCAGCGATGCCGTGCGAGCCGACTGGCAGGCGGCTGCGCCACGTGGATCACCGGCATCACTGCTGGGTCGTACCTCGATGCGATGAACGGTCATGACGGGCTCCATCCCGAGCTTGGACGAGAATATCGATCACACGTTGTTTCCGCCACCACGAGCAGCCTCGTCCCGGCCCTGGACGGCCAGGCGGTCGCAGCGTTCGTTCTCCGGATGCTCCGAGTGCCCGCGCACCCAGTGGGTCGAGATGCGGTGCACGTTACGCAGTTCGTCAAGAGCCTCCCACAGATCCTGATTGAGCACCGGTTTCTTCTGCGAGGTCCTCCAACCGTTGGCAAGCCATCGATCCAACCAGGATGCGAGACCGTCCACCACGTACTTGCTGTCGGAGTGGACCTGAACCCGCGCCGGCTGGGCGATGCTGCGCAGTCCCTCGATGACCGCCAGCATCTCCATCCGGTTGTTGGTGGTGGCGGGATCCCCGCCGTACTCGACGGCCTCCGTTCCATCCGCGTGGACGAGGATGTAGGACCAGCCGCCCGGCCCGGGATTCCCCGAACACGCACCATCCGTATATAAGGTGTAGTCGGTTCGGTCTTCCATGCCGAAATTCGCCTTCCGTGGTGCCTGAGGGGTGAATTCCCCTTCCGGTACATGGTACCGCCTGCCCCCGGGGGCGTCGGTCGCCCAAAGAGCCCTTGAATTGGCCTGCGGGGGTCTGGTACACTGCCCGGCTCGAATGTTCTACAGGAGCGGAAGACCGCATGCCCACGACGAACCAGCTGGTACGAAAGCCTCGACGAAGCCCCAAGACCAACTCCAAGGTCCGTGACCTTGGTGGAAGTCCCCAGAAGCGCGGTGTCTGTCTTCAGGTGCGTACCGTCACACCGAAGAAGCCCAACTCGGCCCTCCGAAAGGTGGCTCGTGTCCGGCTTTCCAACGGCAAGGAAGTCACCGCCTACATCGGCGGCGAGGGCCACAACCTGCAGGAGCACTCCATCGTGCTCGTCCGCGGTGGTCGGGTCCGCGACCTTCCCGGTGTCCGGTACCACGTGGTCCGTGGATCCCACGACACCCTCGGCGTGGACGGTCGGAAGCAGGGACGTTCGAAGTACGGAACCAAGCGCAAGTAATCGCACCATTACAAGGCAAGTAATCGTTTCCTTCCTCAGGAAAACGGTGAACAACGGCCCCCTTGGGGCAGATGAGCCAGGAGAGGACCCATGGCAGGACGTATCACCAAATCCGAATCACAGCTGAAGCCGGACCCGCGCCACTCGAGCCTGGTCCTGTCGAAGTTCATCAACTGCGTCATGGTCGACGGCAAGAAGGCCGTCGCCCAACGCTGCGTCTACGACGCCCTCGACCTCATCCAGGCCCGTCTGGACAAGGAGAAGGACGAGAGCATGCCCTCGGAGGCGTTCGAGGTCTTCACCAAGGCCATCGACAATGCCAAGCCCAACGTCGAGGTCCGCTCCAAGCGGGTCGGCGGTGCGAACTACCAGGTCCCGATGCCCGTGACCCAGCGACGTCGACAGAGTCTCGGCTTCCGCTGGATCATCCAGGCCGCACGGGCCGACAAGGGCAAGCCGATGTCCAAGCGGCTCGCCAAGGAACTCTTCGACGCGGCACGCGGCGAGGGCAAGGCGGTCAACACCCGCGAGCAGACCCACCGCATGGCCGAGGCGAACAAGGCGTTCAGCCACTTCGCCTGGTGATGTCGCCGGTACGAAACCCACGGCGGACGCGACTCCGGTCGCGTCCGCTTTTTTCGTGGACACCGATCGTCGACGGTAGGCTGTTGGCATGAGCGACGATCGCTACCACCGCCAACGAATGGTTCCGCAGCTGGGCGACGACGGACAACGGCGGCTGGCCGACTCCTCGGTCGTCGTCATCGGATGCGGCGCACTGGGGACGGTGGCCGCCGATCTGCTGGCCCGAGCCGGGATCGGGCGACTGCATCTGATCGATCGGGACATCGTCGAACCGACCAATCTCCAACGACAGATCCTGTTCGCGGAATCCGATCTTGGACGACCCAAGGCGTCGGCAGCCGCACGGCGACTGCACTCGGTGAACTCCTCGATCGAACTCGTCAGCGAGATCGCGGACTTCGACGCCTCGAATGCGGAACGACTCACGCAGGGATGCGACCTCCTGATCGACGGACTCGACAACTTCGAGACCCGGTACCTGGTCAACGATCTGGCGGTCTCGACCGGTCGTCCGTGGTGCTACGGAGGGGCCGTCGGCACGACGGGCATGAGCACCATGATCATTCCCGGCCGCACCCCCTGCCTTCGCTGCACGTTTCCGGATCCCCCCGCCCCCGGCCTCTCGCCGACCTGCGACACCGCCGGAATCCTGGGCCCGGTGGTGCATCTGGTCGCGGCCCACCAGTCGATGCAGGCCATCAAGTTCCTCTCCGGCAATGTCGATGCCGTCGACGAACGGCTGCACTCCTTCGATGCCTGGAGCAACAGCCGACACGCCATGCACCCCGGCGCCCCCGGAACCGCGTGCCCGTGCTGCGTCGAACGGAACTTTGAATGGCTTCGGGGCGATCGGCTCGCCGGTTCCACGGTGCTCTGCGGACGCGATGCGGTGCAGATCAAGCCGGCTTCGTCGGAGAACGAACTGGATCTGGGGTCGCTGGCGGATCGTCTCGCCGATCACGGACGATTCCAGCGTTCGGAGGAGATCCTCCGCGGACACCTGGACGAGCCCGATGTCGATCTCACTGTGTTTCCGGACGGACGAGCGCTGATCCACGGTTGCGGGACGCCCGAGCAGGCCCGGACCATCTACGCCCGGTACATCGGCAGCTGAGATGGAATTCCGGATGTTCGACTCGACCGTCGCGCCGGGCGACGTCCCGGATCGACACGGTCCCCACATCGTGTTTCGGCGTAGGCTATGGAACAAGGAGCAGCATTCCATGGCACAGCACCACGAATCCTCACGACGACTCTTCCTGAAGGCCTCCGCGGCGACCGCAGTCGCAACGTGGCTGCCGGCGTCGAGCTACGCCAGGATCATGGGGGCCAACGATCGACTGAACATGGCCGTGGTGGGAACCGGCGGCATGGGAACCGGTCACACCAACAGCCTCGTCGGTCGCAGGGGCGAGGAGAACCTCGACGTCATCCAGGTCTGCGATGTCTACCGACGGCGTCTGAACAACGCGATGAACATCATCGGCCACGGCGACGGCTGCGGCACGATGCGCTACGAGGATGTGCTCGACAACCGGGACGTCGACGCGGTGGTCATCGCCACTCCGGACCACTGGCACACCAAGATCGCCATCGAAGCGATGGAATCCGGGAAGGATGTGTACTGCGAGAAGCCGCTGTCGCTCACCATCCCCCAGGCGCTGGAGTGCAGGGATGCGGTCCACCGGACGGGACGCGTCCTGCAGGTCGGTCCGCAGCGGACGAGCATGAGTGCGTTCTGGACGGCGAGACAGGCCATCGAGGACGGACGCATCGGGAAGCCGGTATGGAGCCAAAGCAGCTACTGCCGGAACTCCCGTGGAGGCCAGTTCAACTGGGGGATGGATCCGGGGGCCGGCCCCGGCAACGATCCGAAGAGCGAGCACTACGTGGACTGGGACCGGTGGCTCGGACACGAGCACGGACTCGCCGAGGAGATCGAATGGAATCCGGACCACTTCTTCCGGTTCCGGAAGTACTTCGCCTACAACGGAGGCGTCGCAACGGATCTCCTGTATCACAAGCTGGCGCCGTTCCTGCTCGCCATCAGCGGACCCGACGGCGAATATCCCCGGCGAGTGGTCGCATCCGGCGGCAGGTACCTCGAGAAGGACGAACGTGACATTCCGGACTCGTTCATGATGATGGTGGACTATCCCACCGAGCACACGGTGGTCCTGGTCAGTGTCATGACGAACGATCTGGGAGTCCCCGACATCATCCGCGGTCAATACGGCACGATGAAGTTCGATGGCGGTGTCTCCATGCACGAGCAGGCGACATGGGCCGAGGAGTTCAGGCACGCGAATCGCGACACGGTGAAGGTCTCGACCACCACGGACGAGGAGGGCAAGACCGTCGTCACGCCCCCCCACGGGCAGGCCGTCAGCCGACTCGATGCCCCGGGGCGGCGCGATCACATGGGCAACTTCCTCGATGCGATCCGAAACGGCGACCCGCTGAGCTGCAATGTGGATCTCGGAGCATCGACGATGGTGGCCATCAAGATGGCGGTGGAGTCCTACCGGCAGGACAAGGTCATGCTGTGGGACGCCGATTCCGAGACCATGCGGCCGGCCTGAGCCGGACCGGTCGGAATTCCGGCATCTTCACGCAACCGCTGCTCCGTGTCCTGCGAACTCATGGTCGGATCTCGGGGCACACACCCAGATCGCGAACTCAGCGAAGAGACGGGAAGGGGAACCCACGCGCTCCGCGCATGGAATGCAGATGCCTGCGGTCTCCTGCAGCGATCGCAGGCGTCATTCGACGCGACGGCCCCTTCGGGGCTGTTCGTACCGGGCCCTTCCGGGCTTCGGGAGCACCGCTCCCGCCTGCATGACACCCCGGCTCCTGTGGGGACAGGTTGGAAGGATCGGGATCGAACGCCAGAACGATCCCGATCCTTTCCCTTTTGATCCGCACGCGGGGTGATCGTGAATCGCATCGATCCGCGAAAACGCTGCGAGATCGAGCAGGGTTTCCTCGCATCCAAGGGAGCCGGCCCTGCTCGCAGCCCGAATCCCTACGCAACGGATTCCGGTGGATCCCGGGTGCGATCTGACGGGCCGGCCTCCGTCAACTTCGAAACCGAGGAACCATCCGATGAAAATGCACACACGCACCATGGCGATCGCCGCGCATGGTCTGGCAACCGTTGCGAACGCGGCCACCGCTCCCGGTGGTGGGCTGGGCACCGATTCCAGTTCCACATCGAGAATCCAGAACAGCCTCTTGAGCAGCAACACCACCCTGAACATCCACGGACTGGGACTGGATCTGGGCGGAAACATCGTCACTGCTTCGTGCCCCTGAGGCCCGGCGGCACAATCGCATCGCACCGGCTCGTCTCCTTCGTGGGGCGGGCCGGTGTTTGTTCCCTCCTGCAGGGGCCAAGAACAGGGTCTGACGGGGATTATGCCGCTGGAAACGCTGTTTTTTCGTCATCTATCGAGTGTTTTCACTAGGATCAGGGGTTCACTGGTTTGGACAGCATCCCCAAGGAGTCGAACCCATGTTCAAGCATCGTTCCATCGCAGGCACCGTTCTGATCGCGATGTCCAGCATTCTCTTCGCCCTTCCCTCCGCCGCTTCGGCGCAGGACGATCCCACGATCGCTCGTCCCGGTTCGGGACAATCCGGCGGATCCAAACCCGACTTTCCGAAATTCGACGAGGTCACGAAGGACTACTCCAAGGTGATCTCCTCCGCCGACGGCAATCCCGGCATGTACACCCTGTACCGGGACAAGGACGGAGACCTGCTCGCGGAACTTCCGAGAAACTTCACGAAGCAGAAGATCTTCCTCGCCTACACGATCAAGGGCGGCATCTCCACGTCCGGCGTCCAGACCGGCGACATGTATGCCTACTGGAAGCGATTCGGCAAGCGGCTCGCCCTGGTGGAGCCCAACTTCGCCACCCGTTCGACCGGTGATGCCCAGTCCAAGAGCGGCTACAAGCGTGTCTACACAGACCGTGTGATCCTCGACGTACCCATCCTCACCATGGGCCCCGGCGGCGGCCCGGTCATCAACCTGTCCGATCTGTTCCTCGAACGTTCGACGAGTTTCTTCGGTGGACGCACCCGGGGAGCCAACACCAGGCTCGCCAAGACCGTCAAGGCCAAGTCGTTCCCGAAGAACGTCGAACTGGCCTTCGAGATGCCGCTGAGCAACGGTCGCTTCGGCACCATCTACTACTCGCTGGCCGAGATCCCGGAGAACACCGGGTACCGACCCCGCGAGGCGGACGAGCGCATCGGCTACTTCATCACCAGCCATCGCGACATCGGCAATCCCTCCGAGGACACGCCATACGTTCGCTACATCAACCGGTGGCACCTCCAGAAGGCCGACAAGTCCCTCCAGATGAGTCCTCCCAAGGAACCCATCGTGTTCTACATCGAGCACACCACACCGGTGCGCTATCGACGCTGGGTTCGCGATGGCGTACTCGAGTGGAACAAGGCCTTCGAGAAGGTCGGCATCGTCAACGCCATCGAGGTGTACCAGCAGGACGAGATGACCGGTGCGCACATGGAGAAGGATCCCGAGGACGCCCGCTACAACTTCATCCTCTGGACCAACTCCGGCATGGGCTTCGCAATCGGCCCCAGCCGGGTGCATCCCAAGACCGGCCAGATCCTCGACGCGGACATCGTGATGGACGAGGGCTTCATCACCGGCTGGGTCAGCACCTGGGAGAAGCTCGTCCCGCAGACGGCCATGGAGAACTTCGGTCCTCTCACCATGAAGTGGCTGGAGGAACGTCCGGATTGGGATCCCCGGGTCCGACTCGCCGATCCCTCGATGCGGGACACCGTGCTGCAGGAGCTCGCCATCGAGCGGGCCAGTCGAACGACCACCGGGCATCCGGCCTTCGAATCCGACCCCACACTGCTGGGAGACGACGAATACGACGGACTTGTCCATCGCATCAGCCAGGTCAACGGATCGTGCCAGCACTGTGCCGTCCGCGCCATGGACGTGGCCATGTTCCGGCTGAACCCGGATCTCTTCCTCCAGCAAGGCAGGGGATCGGGCAGCGACGGTGCGGATGAGGCGGACTCGGACGAGCCGCCGGTCCAGGAGCTGGACGGTGTTCCCGAGTACTTCATCGGTCCCCTCCTGCGTGACGTGATCATGCACGAGGTCGGACACACACTCGGACTTCGGCACAACTTCAAGGCGTCGACCATCTACAGCCTCGAAGAGATCAACAGCGAAGGCTTCATGGGGAACGCCCAGGCGGGTTCGGTCATGGACTACATGCCCGTGAACATCAACTCGGACGAGGACCTCGTGCAGGGCGACTACACCATGGTCACCATCGGCCCCTACGACTACTGGGCCATCGAGTACGGATACACCAGCGGCGATCTCGATCCGATCCTCGCACGCGTGTCCGAACCCCAGCTGATCTTCGCGACGGACGAGGACACCGGGGGCCCCGACCCCCGCGCCCGGCGCTTCGACCACGGCAAGAATCCGCTGAACTTCTCGGAGTCGCAGCTCAAGCTCGTCCGCGATCTCCGGACCCGCATCCTGGACGACATGGTCGACGACGGGGACAGCTGGTCCAAGGCCCGTCGCGGCTACGAGATGCTGCTCAACAAGCACGTCCAGGCCATCAGCGTGGCCTCCAACTGGGTCGGCGGCAGCATGGTCAACCGGGACAAGAAGGGTGATCCGGGCAACCGTCCCCCGATCGCACCGATCGATGCCGATCAGCAGCGTCGTGCCCTCCAGATCGTCCTGGACAACACGATGTACGACGACGCCTTCGGTCTGAGTCCCGAACTGCTCCGCTACATGACCGTGGACCGCTGGTTCGACGGCAGCAGCATGAGCTTCTCGGACGAGACGTGGCCGGTGCATTCACGGATCTCCGGCATCCAGGCCTCCGCCCTGTCGCAGCTTCTGAATCCGACCACGATGACCCGGATTCAGGACAACGAGTACCGGGCCATGGCGGACGAGGACGTCCTCACCATTCCCGAGGTGCTCGAGACCGTGCATGAATCGGTCTGGACGGAACTGTACGACGAACCCGGCGACGATCACGACGCCCGCAACCCGTACATCAGTTCCCTCCGCCGCAATCTGCAGCGGGAACACATCGAGCGGCTCATCGACATGAGCATGCCGAGCAACGGATTCGGATCCGCCTCGGCATCCGTCCAGAATCTCGGACGCATGCACATGGAGAACCTCAAGACCGCGGCCACCACGTTCCTGAACAAGAACAAGGGTGACATCGACCCCTACACCCAGGCCCACCTCATGGATTCGATCGCTCTGTTGGATCGCGTCCAGGACGCCGAGTACATCTACAACAGCGACGAGATGGGCGGTGGCGGCACCACGATGATCAACTTCCCGTTCGGTGAGAACGAGAACTGATCACCGTGTCCATCGAAGATCATGCAGGGGGCCCGCACGGGCCCCCTGTTCATTTGTCCGATCCCGCCCCAGACTCCACCAGCACCGGATCCGACCACACCGCTGGATTGATGCCCCGACCCACGTCGCCCGCGATCCACGACCCCCGTCGTGCATCCATGTGCAGCAGCAGGATCGTGTCGTCGTCGTGCTGGTGCCTGCGAACCGGACGGAAACCGCCGTCGTAGCGAGCGGTGCTGGATATCCGCACCTCGTCGATCGCGCCGTCGAAGAAGGAGGTGCCGTTCCCCTGCGGGTCCACATCGCCACCGACGACGAGGGGAAGATCGTTGGTGGTGCGAACACCTCCGGCGGGAGATCGTCCAACGAGTCGGCCGTCGAGGTACATGCGCACTTCCGAACCGTCGAAGACACCGGCCAGGTGGTACCAGCGGCCGGTCTGCAACGTGATCTCCGACGGAGCCAGTTCGACGTAGGCACCGTCCAGATGCAGCCAGAAGGACGGCTTCGCGTCCGAGACGAAGAATCCGTACTCGGATCCCTCCGTCTTGGTGACCAGGCCGGTTCGTCCGCCGAATGCATCTCCCCGAAACCACGCCTCCAGCGTCAGTGGCCCATCCGGCAGGTCGAGCTGCCGGGAGGGAATCTTGAGGTGATCGTCGACACCGTCGAACTCGATCGCCAGATCCCGATCGGGGACCGCGACATCGACGAACGAGACCTTCATCGGTATCGCATGTCGACGTTCCGGCACGTGGAACCGGCCGCCTTCGGCCAGGTAGTCGTACCGGACGGACACGTGGGGCGGACGCCACGCCAGATCGATGGCGTCCTTGGGCATCCAGGCCTTGAACTCGATGGTGGTCCGCTCACCCGGCTGCACGATCCGGTGGACATGCTCGGGGCGGAATCGCCACCGGCGGTCATCGCTCTGGGGAACGACCACCGCCTCGATCGGGCGGCTGACCGGATTGTGCAGTTCGACGGTGAAGCCGTCATCGACCCCGGATGCGAAGTCCAACTCGATGGGGCCTCCGAACACCGGATTCATCCGCGCAAGCCGCCCGGTCTCGTCGCTGATCCGGCCGGTGATCGAACGGACATCCATGACGTCTCCCACCGGAAACGCCGCCATGGCGATCTGATCGTCGCGGACGGTCACCAGGTGGTACTGATGCAGGTAGCCGGCTTCCGGCACGGCACCGGACTGTCCGCCTCCGACCGTCGCCAGCGTGACGTACTCGATGCCGTCGCGTGGACCGTCGTACCGCATGCGATGGATGTGACCGGCGAACACCGCGCGGACATTGCCCGCCGATGCCAGCAGCTCGTGCACCCGGCTCCAGTCGTCGCCGTAACCGCCCCCGAGCCAGCGAGGATGATGCATGAACACGAAGACGTGCCGGCTCTCCCGGGCGTGCTCCAACGTCCCGGCGAGCCAATCAAACTGCTCCGGACTCATCCGCTGCGATTCGGGACGACCGAAGGCCTTGTTTCCGTTCACCGGATCACCTTCGTCGGTGTAGAGCACGATGAACATCGAATCCTTGTGTTCGAATGCGTACCAGAGCGGTCCGAAGTGCATCTCGTAGTTGCCCTCGTGCTCCCCTTCCGGACGCGTCCCCCGGCCGCGCCAGTAGACGTCGTGGTTTCCGGCCACGGGAAACCACGGCATCAGCAGACCGTTCATCGTCGTCTTGAACTCGCGCATCTGCGCCAGCCACTGCGGCTCCTCGTTGTAGCCGTCGATGAGATCGCCGACGGTCATGACGAAGTCCGGCTCGAGCAGATTGACGTCCTCGACCGCATCGGCGAGCACCGTGATCCCCTCCGCGGGACCTCCGGTCCGATCACCGAAGATGGCGAACAGGAAAGCCTCGTCCTCGACCGGAAGATCGAGTTGGGCACCGGTCCGACTGGTCATGAAACGGCTCGGATCAGCCGTGGTCGGATGGGAGCGGGGATGAAGCGGATCCCGGACGTCTCCGAGGGCCGGAGTCGCAAGTGCAAGCATGACGATGAGGGGGATTCTGCTGTTCATGCCCGTTGTTGTACCCGATGGCCGGCACCGGGCAAGTGCAGTATCGTGATCCGATCTTCGTGGAGAGGACCCCGGCATGGATGAGACGATCAAGACGGCACGGCTGATGGCGGGCATTCCCGCCCACAACAACTCGCTCTTCCATCGGGTCCAGTTCAACGTCGGCGATCCGGCGGCGTGGATCGAGATCGACGGGCGGACGACCATGCTGCTGCGCGACATCGAGGTGCACCGGGCCCGCGAGCACGCCACCGTCGATGCGGTGACCTGTCCCGCCGAGCACGAACCGGCCGGAGGACTGTCGGGCGATCGGGAGACGGCCACGGCCCAGGCCGTGGCGGAGCTGCTGCGGCGCAGCGGCATCGGACGGGTCATCGTCGACCGAAGCCTTCCGATGAGCTTCGCACACGAACTGGGCCTGATCGGAATCGAGCTGTCCTACGATGCGGAGATGGGCGTCGCGGAGCGCCGTGCGAAATCCCCGGCCGAACTCGATGCGCTCCGCACCGCACAGGCCGATACCGAAGCCGCGATGGAAATGGCCTGCCGACTGGTCGCCGGTGCGCAAGCCGCCGGGGATGGAACCCTCCGGGTGGACGGGGAGCCGTTGACCTCCGAGCGGGTCCGGCATGCAGTCGACACGTTCCTGCTGGAGCGGAACTATTCCAATCCCGCGAGCATCGTCGCCTGCGGACCCCAATGCGCCGACTGCCATGAGGTCGGCACCGGACCGTTGCGGACCGGAGAGACGGTGATCATCGACATTTTCCCGCGAAACCGATCCTCCCTCTACAACGGCGACTGCACGCGGACGGTCGTCCACGGCGCGATCTCCGACGAAATCCGTTCGATCCACGCCGCGGTCGTCGATGCCAAGGCCAAGGCGATCGCCGCCGTGCGCGCCGGGGTCACGGGAGAAGACGTGCACCAGGCAACCATCGCCTCGCTCGAAGCCGCCGGATGGCCCGTCGGTCCTCCATCCGACGAACCGGCCGCAGACTTCGTCGGCATGGTGCACGGAACCGGCCACGGAGTCGGACTGGATGTCCACGAGCCGCCGCTGCTCGATCTGAAGGGCCCGGTGCTCGTCGTCGGTGACGTCCTCACCATCGAGCCCGGTCTCTACGGGAAAGCGGTCGGCGGCGTGCGGATCGAGGACATGGTCGCGGTGACCGAGTCGGGTTGCGAGAACTTCAATCGACTCCCCGAGGGGCTCGACTGGTCCTGATCATGCCGCCTCCGGCCGGATCGGAGGCATCGGGCAGTCCAGGCTGTCTGCGATCACCCGAAGCAGCTGGGCCTCCTCCACCGTGGTCGTACCGTCGTGATCGATCACGATCTCGCACGCCTGCAGCAATCGCTTCCGATCCTCGAATCGAATGTCTCCCAGACGGTCGAGCGTCGTTCGCATGGTGCGCAGCGTGCACATCGCCGCGTCCGGCATGCGCGTCCCGGACGCAACGCCGAGACTGGCCATGCCGTCCTCCCACGACCGGAGACCGGATGCGGGATCCTCCGCCCCGACCCGGGCCACGGTCGCGACCACCAGGGCGACTTCGTCGAGGTGGTTTCGGAGCCTGCGCCGACCGACGGATCGATCGGACCGGGCATCGAACCGTTCCTCCAGATGCTTCTCGAGCGTGGTGTGCATGCACCATTCGAAGAGATCGACCTGCCCGTCAAGGCGAATAAGCAGTCCGACCATTTCCATGAACCGGTCGTACTGGGGCCGTGACATGCGCGTCAGCGCGGGAATGGAGAGATCGATCAGCGGCAGGCGCTGCATCGGATGCAGATTGCGGACCGTACCGTGCAGATTCCCCAGCATCTCCAGATGCCCATCGTCGAGGTGCGGATCGATCGCATCGAGCGCACGCTGCTTCGCCGGGCCCCCGACCGGCAACAGCAGGGCGAGGACGACAAGTCTGGCACCCCAGGGATCGTGCGTCGCAGCGCGGATCGAATCGGGGATCGATTCCAGAACCTGACCGACGTGCCGGATCGACGCCTCGTTGACCTGTCCGATGCTCTCCACGGCTTCGTGCACGGCGGTCGACGGCACGTCGGAGGCGAATCCGCTGACCGCCGCACCGCTGCCCGGGGAGACCGTCGACGGAACCGGCGTCGGGCCCAGCGAGGCGGCGTCGATTCCTTCGATCCGGGCGATCCGTTCACCGACCGGCGGATGGGACGCGAAGATCGAATGCATCGCCTGGGCGAAGAACATGTGGTTGTATTCACTGGCCGTGGACGGCATGTCGGACTTCTTCTTCAGTCCACCGATCACCCGCAGCGCACCGGCGATTCCGTCCGGGTTGCGCGTGTACTGCACGGCGGATGCGTCGGCGAGGAATTCACGCTGTCGGGAGACGGCCGACTGGATCAGGCGTCCGAAGAACGTTCCGATGAAGCCGACGGCCATCATCGCCAGACCCACGATCAGGATCGCTCCCGCGCCGCCGCCGTTCTTGTTGTTGCTGGATCGCCTCGCCCCACCGGAAAACGCCGCCGTGCGCATGACGTAGTACCCGATCACCCCCATCACCAGCAGGCCGTGGATGACCCCGACCAGACGGATGTTGAGACGCATGTCCCCGTTGAAGATGTGGCTGTACTCGTGCGCCATCACCCCCTGCAGCTGGTCCCGGTCCAGTCGTTCGACACAGCCCCGCGTGACCCCGATCACGGCGTCGGAGGGCTTGTAGCCCGCCGCGAACGCATTGATCGTGTCGTCCTCGACGAGATAGACCGGTGGCACGGGCACACCGGAGGCGATCGCCATCTCCTCGACGACGTTGAGCACGCGACGCTCGTCCGCGTCCGCTCCGTCGCGATCGATGAGCCTGCCGCCGAGCGACAGGGCCACGACGCTGCCGCCGGAGGAGAGCTGCAGGATCTTGAAGAGGCTTCCACCGCCGATGACCACCACGCAGAACAGGGTCACGACGCCGAGCACCGGCCAGTTCAGCAGGTCGTGGGAACCGCCCTGCTGGTCAAGCCCGACGTTGAAGATGATCATGCCGACGGTGTAGAGCACCGCGATGATGAGGAACAGGGCCAGAACGAAGTACAGCACCAGTCGTCCGGTGCGCTTTCTCGCCTTGTCCTGCGCTGCGAAGAAGTCCATGGCCACGGAACGGGCACTCCTCAATCGGGATCAGGAGAAGTCGACCTTCGGAACCTCGCGAACCGCCTCGTCCTGGACCTCGAACATCTGGGCCTCGTTGAAATTGAACATGTTCGCAATGATCGAATCCGGGAACGATTCACGCTGGACATTGAACTGCATCACCGCATCGTTGTAGGCCTGCCGCGAGAACGCGACCTTGTTCTCCGTCGTGGTCAGTTCCTCCTGGACCTGGAGCATGTTCGCGCTCGCCTTGAGGTCCGGGTACGCCTCCATCGTGACGTTCAGCTTCCCGAGTGCGCCCAGCAGCGACCCCTCCGCGCCGGACAACGCCTGCATGGCGGAGGCGTTCGTGGGGTCGCCCGCCACGGCCTGGGCCGCGGACGCGGCCTGGTTCCTGGCTTCGGTCACGGCTTCGAGCGTCTCTCGCTCGTGCTTCATGTATCCCTTTGCGGTCTCGACCAGATTCGGAATGAGGTCGTAGCGGCGATTGAGCTGCACGTCGATCTGGGCGAATCCGTTCTTGACCCGGTTTCGACCCACGACCAGCTTGTTGTAGGCGGCAATGCACCAGAGGAGGATCAGCAGAATGACGCCGACGACGACGATCGCGACGATGGTCCCTCCGGCAAGAGCGAGATGTGGTGTCATGACGTACCCTCCTGATGTTGAGCTTGGAATTCATACCCTACCAGATGCCGTTTGGAACCCGCATGAAGCACCGCAAGCACGAACCGGATGATCCAGCCGAGCCGCCCATCAGCGACGAGAAGGTCAGGAGAACATTCACCGAACGCCTGTCCGCACAGCGGGAGAAGGCGAGAGCGGGATTCAAGCGTCTCAAGGAGCACCTCGGCCAGGAGCGGGAGGAGACCCGCGAGATGTTCGAGATCTACAACCGCGCCATGGAGGGGCATGCCACCAAGGAGGAGATCCAGCGCGCCAACGAACAGTTCGGCGACATCCTGCGGCTGGCCGGCATGGGAACCTTCTTCACGTTGATTCCCGGCAGCACGCTGCTGCTGCCGGTGGCCGTGGCGGGTGCGAACAAGGTGGGCATCAGACTGCTGCCGAGTGCATTCAGCGAGGATCAGGATCCGGCGGACGAACCTTCATGACTCCGTTCATCGTCGTCCAGTGCCCCGGGTACGTGCAGACGTAGACGTAGTCTCCGGGAACCGACGGTGCGGTGAACACCAGTTCCGCCGAGGACTTCGGCTCGACGATCGGGATCCAATGCAGCACCTCGCGCATCGCGGGAACGTAGTGACGTTCCTTCGCCCGGGAGGTGGTTCCCAGCAGCGTCGCCTTCCGGCCGATCTCGCGCAGGCTGCCCGGCGTGCCGATGACGAGGTTGTGCGGCTTGTCATCCGGATTGAGCAGGATCAGACGCACCGGCTGACCGGCTTCGACGGTGAACTCCTTGCGGTCGTAGTCCATGCGATAGGGCGCTGCGACGAGTTCGATCGTCGGCACCCGGAGCGCCGTCAGCAGCGAGGCGAGACGCGGCTCACGATCGCCGACGGCCATGGCGGCGACGAGCACCGGATCGTTCTGGGATTCGATGGGAATCGGTTCCACCATGCCATGCACGACCTCGCCGAGCGACTCGGACCAGGGCACCGCGCCGCCATCGGCCAGCGTCAGCAGCGATGCGCGGCGGATGCGGTGGGTCGGATCGTCGTTGAGCCGGTACTCCACCAACTCGCGACTGGCCGGTTGTTCCGTCCGCTGCCACATCGTGCCGCGATCATCGTCGAGAATCGTGATGGTGTATCCGTCGATGCGCTTCCAGTACGGTTCGTCCTGCCGGTTGTGGATCCGGATGGCATCGATCGGACGGCTGCGCCCAAGATCGACCTCCCACCAGGGATCACGCCGACCCTCGATGGTGTGCGACTGGGAACCGGATGCGAAGGACGGACTGGCATCGCCATCGATCGCCCGGTCCGGCACCCCGCCCCAGGCCTCGGAGGACTGACTCGCCGATCCGTCCACCGCGATGTTGCGCCCGGCGGATTCGATCTCGATCTCGGCCAGCGTCAACGGTTCGATTCCGGGAAGATCGATGCGGACGTACCGTCCGGCAACCGATGTGTCGCGGGAGGACCCCTCGGATCGCCACGAACCGGGATCGACCAGGAGTTCCGCGACCCGCTCGTTCGCCGCATCACGGACGACGCCGTCGGGCAGCAGCCGGACG
>CAJWBW010000004.1:0-17651 GCA_913020415.1 uncultured Phycisphaerae bacterium
ATGAGCTGCTCGATGCGCTGGGCGCCGAAGTCCGAAACGTCTTCGGTCTCCCGTTCCTTGACGGTCAGGAATCCCTTGCGTTCGGCCAGTTTTCGCCACTTGCGACCGCCCATGAACATGAACAGCGGGACGGAGATCCAGGGACAGATCAGGATGCCCAGCAGCCAGGCGACGGACGACTGGGGGGATCGTCTCTGCTTGAGCATGTAGACGATGGTGACCACACCCATGAATACGCCGATGACGATGAAGGCGTAGATGGACGTGATCCAGAACGTGACGGCGAGGGTGGGGGGCATGCCTCTGCGAACTCCTTCGTGTCCGCCCGTTGCGGACTGGATTCGCATTCTAATCGAAGGGGAGTCGGGCCTGCATGAGCACGGGGCGACTCCATCGGCCGTTGCTCATTCCGCGGTCCCCTTCAGGGAGCCCTCGAACGCGGTGTCGTTGCCCAGTGAGAATCGGAGATGGAAGCCGGTCTCCGGTTCACCGGGCTCCGGTGCGACCAGTTCCAGATGCAGGGGGACCAGCCGGCCGGCCCGGACGGTGATCGGTTCGCGGCAGTGCATCTTCACGTCGGTGATGCGGTGGACAGCCGATCCGCTGGATCGTCCGCTGAGCTGCAGCACCGGGGCGAGTGACCGCTCGAGCATGCGGATCGAGCAGTCGATGGCCATGCGTTCCGGCCGTCGGAGAAAGAGCGGGGCCAGTCGTCGTATGAACCGGTACCGGGGTCGAAAGGAGATGATGTACCGGGTGCGATCGGTCTGTTCGAAATACTTCGGTCGGTACTCCTTGAGCTGCCAGCCGTGATTGAGTTCGAACATGCTGTGCCGTCGAATCCAGGAGCGGTTGAACTGCAGGGGGTACTCTCGTTCGGAACCGGTCGAGTCGATGGTCGGGAGCGGATCCGAAGCGGCTCCCGTCTTCGTCTCCGCATGTCCCGGCTCATCGAGCAGCCCGTAGCGGCCCATGGCTTCGGCGTGTCCGTCATCCGTGCGGCATCGGAAGGCGAAACCGTCGTACTTGTGCGTCCGGGTGTGCTTCGTGAGGCTGATCTGGATCGTCATTCGTCGGTTGGGGCCGATGCGGATCGGCCGGGCGAACGACATCTTGAAATTGATGGCGATTCCCCAGGTGCGGGCCGGCAGGCGGCAGCGATCGCGCATGATCGCGTAGAGACACCGAGAGATCATCCGGTTCAGGCAGTGGGGGGGCATCGTCTCGGGCCGGCCGAGCAGGATCGGAAGGAACATCCGGTAGGGAAAGTACCGGGGCTTGAAGGTGCAGGAGAACTCGCCGGGTTCGGTTTCCGTGATGGAGATCAGCCGGAAGTCCTTGGTGTGCCATCCGAAGTCGAAGACGAACAGCCGTCGCAGGTGGTACCAACGCTGGACCTTGACGAGCGGGGCGGGCTCATCGGTCACCGGGTGTGCCGTGTCGAGATCCTGGGGGGCGTCCATGCGATGCAGAGCGTATCAGGAGACGTCTTCCTCGTTTGGTGCATGTTGATAAATCGAATCACGATGCACGTCACGGATGACCCCGGATGGCCTCAGCTCAGGTGGAGCAGCCAGTCGGACAGCTTCAGGAAACGGCCCAACAGGTATCCGATGCCCAGACCGAAGACGGCACCGACGACCGTGAGGGCAGTGGATGAGAAGTAGCTGCCGGCGACGATCGCGACGATGATCGCGCCGATGATCATGCAGAAGGCGAGCCAGAGGCCTCGGAGCAATTTCATGGTCGTCTCCTAGGGTTGGTCGAAGATGCAGTCCTCGTACCGTCGGTAGAGTTCGTAGGCCCGGGCGTCGTTGAAGGGGAGCAGTTGGAAGAACGCGACCACCGCGATGCCGCGGTTGCGGTCCACGCTGTAGTAGGTGTTGAAGATGCCGGCCCAGTAGCCGGTCCCTTGGGACCGACTGCCGCGTTCGTCGGGATTCGATTCGATCGCCCAGGCGAAGCTGTACCGATCCTGGTCGTCGAGAAAGCAGCGCTCCGCGTCGTCGGGGCCTCGACGCATGGGGTCGTCGGGGTCGTATTCGATCGACATCCCGTCCACGAGCTGGTTGGTGAAGAAGGTGTCGACCGACGATTCGCTGAGGATCCGCGTGCCGTCGAGTTCGCCGCCCCGGACCAGACAGGTGAGGAAGCGAAGGTAGTCGTGGGGCGTACTGAGCAGGCCGCCGCCGCCGTAGAAGCGTTCCATGGGGACCGGACGCATGCTGGGCAGGGGGATGAGCAGGCCGGTGACGGGGTCGCGGTTGACCATCTGCACCAGATCGGCGCGGACGTCGCCCGGAAGGTTGTATCCCGTCCGGGTCATCCGCAGGGGAACGAAGATGTGCTGCTTGAAGTAGGTGTCGAGGTCCTGGCCGGAGACACGTTCGACGACCCGACCGGCGATGCCGAGATTGCGGCCGTAGTGCCATCGTTCGCCCGCCTCGAAGATTCGACGCGGTTGCAGTCCGTCGAAGCCCCAGTCGTACTCATCATCGGGAATGGTCTCGGGCGAGGGCCAGCCCGCGCCGGCGGGATCGATGCCCATGTCCCGCTTGATCCGATCGCTGTTGAAGAAGTACCCGAAGCCGGCGGTGTGGGTCAGGAGATGGCGCATGGTCACGGGGACGGTCGCCTCACGTTGCGAGAGGTCCTCCTGCAGGATGCCGATTTCGTCGAGCTCGGGGAGGTACTCGGACACCGGTGCGTCGAGATCGATCTTGCCGGCCTCCACCAGCTGCATGACCGCGGTCGCGGTGACGGCCTTGGTCATCGAGGCGATCTCGAAGACCGAATCCGGTCCGACGGTGCCCGACCGACTGAAGGATGTGAAGGTTCCGTCGCCGTCGCCCGTCGTCGAGCCCAGTACGGCCAGCGGGAGCCCGCTCGTGACGAACGTCGATTCGAGGTCGGAGCAGTCCGACGGCTTCGTCTCGCATCCGATGAGAGCAAACGGAAGAAGCATCGCAAGAATCGACACCCGGTTCTTCATGGTTGGGTTCCCTCGGCGGAAAGAGGTTGCATTGCGTCGGAGCGACCCGCAGGGACCTGATACCGGTGCGGGATCTGTCTGTCGGTCAGGGTATGACATCGGTGTGCGACCGTCCACATTCGATCGGTCGCCGGCTCGCAGCCCGTGTCGCGGATTCCTATACTCCCATCATGCACGGCAAGAATCTGCGTCACATGCCGACCTTCGAGTCGGTCCTGGTGGGTCTCCTCAGCTTCGTCATCGCGTTGGCCGCGGTGGGAGCGGTGTTCCTGATCGCCTTGCAGTACACCCTGCAGCTCAGTCCCACCGTTGCCCAGACGCTGGTCTGGGTGCTCCCGATTCCGCTGCTGTGGGTATGGATCCGTCTGGGACGGGCCCTGATCGACTTCTACGTCCGATCGACCGGGACCGCCTCGGGTCCCCGATCCTGAGACCGTACCGACCGCGGGTATCGATCCGCGCCGGTTCTAGACGCTCGGCGCGACGCCGCGGCGTGGGAACTGGTTGGTGATCCACAGGACCCCGAGCCCCACCAATCCCGACAGGATGAAGAGGAGGGGAGCCGTGATGCCCGAGGAATCGATGGCGATTCGCATCAGTACGGTCGAGAGCACGAATCCGGTGTTGCGGGCCAGACCGCCGAAGTCGCTGGTGAAGCGGTACGAGATCAGCAGAATGGTGATGTCGGCGACGATCAGGAACGTGAAGAAGTCGGAGAAGAAGATTCCGGAATGAAGTCGGATCGGGTCGCCGCTGAACACACCGATCAACCATGAGACGAAGGTGATTCCCACCGTGGCTGCGAAGATCAGGGAGAGCAGGGTCGAGATGAAGTACTTGGTCCGGATGTAGCTGGCCACCTGCGAGGTGATCTCCTTCGTCACCCGGTACCGATCCTCAATCCGGGTGAAGCCCACGATCACCCCCAGCAGCGCGAGGAATGCGATGCACTTGGCGGCCAACAGGAGCAGCCGTGATCCGTCCATCGCCGGGCCGGTGGTGTCCGTGACCGCGAGGAACTCGAGGGAGCTTCGGACCACGATCAATGCGATGACCTCGAACTGCTTGGCCATGGCCGAGGAGAAGGATCGGGGGATGGCCTGGATCAGCTGGTACACCTCGTAGACCAGCAGGATCGAGAAGGGTGTGTAGAGAGCAAGCAGCGGGGACGCGAGGAGGGGCTCGAATCCCGGTGGGGGATCGAGCACGTTCCAGTGGTTCAGCAGCCAGGCCAGCAGATGAAGTCCGAACCCGACGAGGGCCAGCCACAGGGCGACCCGCTTCAACACCGCGTCGGCGCGTGAGCCGAGCAGGAGTTCATAGCAGCGTTTGGCAAGAGACTGGTCCATCCGGCAATCCTAGCCATGCGGGGAAACGAGGACGACCGGATTGGCACATCGGTCGTCTTTCGGTGCTTGGCGGCCTTCCACGCCAGCAGGATGCGGTTCCAGCCGAAGCGGCAGGGTCCGAGAACCGGTTTCAAAGCCCTCACCGGCGATGACATCCACCGTGGCTGGCGACGATCGAATCACGACAAATGTATAATGAACCGATGGAAAGGACCCGCATACGCCGACGACGGCCCACGGCGACGGCAGTCGTGGTTGGCACACTGGCATTCCTCATTTCTGCGGGGCTTGTCGGGGTGCCCTTCGCATTCGCGATCCTGTGGCTGAAACAGGTGAACCCGATTTTGAGCTACGTGGTCACTCTGGGAGGGGGATTCGCGGTGGTGCTCGCCATCATGTACGTGACCGTGTTCCTGATGGAGGGGTTCGAAAAGGCGACGGGCGTTTCGCTGCGGACACGATCCTCCCGGCAGCGCAGTTGAAGGAGATCGAACCTTCGTCATCCGGTGCGGCACGCTCAGGCTCTGCCGGCGGCCGACACCGGCGAAGCGTCCTTCGGCCGGTTCGAATCAGATGATCGGCATGCCCGTCGCGACGCGCTTGCCGTCGGCGTCGGGGACTTCGACCCACAGCATCGTGCGACCGGTGATGACATCCGGGAACGTCGCCTCGGCGTGCCAGTGGTCGTCGTGCCCGTGGGCCTTGTTCTTGATCGCGCCCTCGCCCGAGCGGTTGCCGATCCACACCCGGATCGTGTCCGGGATCGGACCCGAGACGTGGTGGATGTTGATCTGCAGCATGGCGTTGGGCTGCTTGTCGCCCACGATCGAGATCGCCAGGGTGCTGCCGTCGCTCAGCGTCACGTTCCCCAGGTCCTCGGCGGGCAGGGCGTCGGGGTCCGTGAACTGCACCGGAGCGCCGAACTGGGACTCGTCCACCTTCGACATGTCGATCTTCTCGTCCAGGGTCTCCTTGCTCTCCTTCGCCTCTTCGGCCTGTTCGGCCTCCTCGATCTTCTCGCAGGCGGCGAGGGGCAGCAGGCAGGCGGCGGTGGTCAGTGCGAAGGCGCGGGTGAAGTCGATCATGGTCGAGAGTCCTATGGAGAAAGTTCGGTCTGAAGCGGCATTCTAGATGCTTTCGATCCGTGAGGCACCCCGTCCGAAGACCAGCAGATAGCCCGCGGGTACCACGATGAGGTTCAGCAGCGTGGAGGTCAGGAGACCCCCGAGGGTGACCGTCGCCAACGGCGCCAGCAGTTCACTGCCGGGCTGCCCGGCGGCCAGCGCCAGCGGCAGCAGGCCCAGCGCGGCGGAGATGGCCGTCATCAGGATCGGGACCAGTCGCTCCATGGAGCCCCGGACCACCGCTTCGGAGAGCGGGACGCCCTCGACGTCCAGCAGATGGTGGTAGTGGTTGATCAGCAGGATGCCGTTGCGGATCGCGATTCCGAAGAGCGTGATGAAGCCCACCATGCTCGCGATCGAGATCACCGGTGCGACATAGCCGCCTCCGAGCAGCCCCAGTACGTTGGACCAGGCGCCGCCACCCTCGGTGAGGAAGATGGCCGCGATCCCGCCGATCAGGGCCAACGGAAGATTGAGCATCACCAGCAATGCCGCCCGCATCGATCCGGTCGAGATCTGGAGCAGCATCAGCATGACGATCATCACCACCAGACCGGTGAGCAGGATCGTCCGGGTCGCCGACTGCTGGGCTTCGAACTGCCCGCCGTAGGTTGCCGTGTAGCCCGCCTCCTGGACGATCGGATCCACGCGATCGCGGACCACCGAGACCAGATCGCCGAGGTTGGTGTCGTCGCCCACGTTCAGGGACACGACCGCCTTGCGTTGGGCGTTCTCCCGCATCACGAGGTTGCTGGATCGCTCCGGACCGATGTCCGCCACATCGCGCAGTCGCACCACGGCGCCGTCGCGTCCGTGCAGCAGCAGGTTCCGGACCTGTTCCACGGTCTCGCGCTGGGACGGGTCGAGGCGCACCACCAGGTCGTACTGGCGCACGCCCTGATTGATCCGGTCCACGACCTCGCCGTAGATCGCCTCCCGCACCTGACGGGCCGCGTCGGCCGGACTCAGACCGGCTGCGGCCAGTTCCGGGTGCCGGTAGCGGATGGGGAGCGAGGTGATCAGCACCTCGCGGTTGGCATTGACCTCCCGGGCGCCGGGAATGGTTCGCAGTTCCGCCTCCACCCGCTTGGCCGTGCGGCGCAGGCCGTCGAGGTCGTCGCCGAAGATGTTGATGGCGATCGCCGCCGGCGTTCCCGACAGGAGATGGCTCAACCGATGCTCGATCGGCTGCCCGACCATCGTGGTGATGCCCGGGATCGCCGCGAGCACGCGATCGATCTGCTCCCGGACCGCCGCCTGGCTGCCTTCGGGGGTCATGGTGACTTCGATCTCCGAACTGCTGACCGGTTCGGCATGCTCGTCGCGTTCGGCCCGTCCGGTCCGGCGCGAGACGTTGCGGACGCCCTCGATGGTGGCCAGTCGCCGTTCGACCTGGGTGGCCAGCCGGTCACTCTCGACCAGCGAGGTGCCCGGAGGCGCCATCAGGAAGACGGTGAAGGTTCCCTCGTTGAAGGTGGGCAGGAACGAAGTGCCGAACGTGCCCGCCAGCAGCAGGGCTGCGACCGTGATCGTCGCCGCACCCGCCAGCACCCAACGCCGCGTCGCCAGGGAACGACGCAGGATCGGTTCGTAGATCCGCTTCAACCTTCGGACGAGCCACGAGTCGCCGTCTCGTCCGCCGGTCCGTCCCCGCAGCAGCAGCCGGCACAACGCGGGGGTCAGGGTCAGCGCCACCAGGAGCGACGCGAGGATCGAGATCATGTACGTCAGCGCCAGCGGGCGGAAGAACCGGCCTTCGAGTCCCTGCAGGAAGAGCAGGGGGACGAACACCATGACGATGATCACCGTGGCAAAGACCATCGCGGGACGGATTTCGTTGCTCGCGTCGAAGACCACGTCCAGCACCGTCCGGCGTGCACCCTCGGCACGCGTCGCGTTCTGCCGCAGCCGGCGGTGCACGTTCTCCACGTCGATGATCGCGTCGTCGACCAGCACCCCGATCGCCACCGCGAGTCCACCCAGGACCATCACGTTCAGACCCATGCCCATCCCGTCCATCGCCAGCAGGGCGATCGCCAGCGACACGGGGATGGCCGTCAGGGTGATGATGGTGGCCCGAACGTTCATCAGGAAGAGGATCAGGACGATCGTCACGATGACGATCGCCTCCAGCAGCACCGAAGTCACGTTGCCGACGGCCCGATCGATGAAGTGGGACTGCCGGAACACGTCGCGGTTGAGTTCCATGCCCGCGGGCAGGGTGGGATCGATCTGATCGAACAGCCCGTCGAGCTGCTCGGTCAGGGCAAGGGTGTTGGTACCGGGCGACTTCTGGATGGAGATGATGACCGCCGGACGCCCCGACTCCGCCGCCTCGCCGCGCTTCATCGCGGGGCCGAGGCGGACATCGGCAACCTGACCGATGGTGATCGGAACCCCGTCGTGGAAGGTCACGATGGTTTCGGCGATGTCCTCGAGGCCGGTGACGCGACTCTGCTGCCGGATGGGAAGTTCGAAGTGGCCGACGTCGGGCAGGTAGCCCGCACTGGCCGTGCTGTGGGCCCCACCGGCGGCTTCGACGATGTCCGAGATGGTCAGTCCGTAGAGACGAAGCTGCTCCTGATCCACGTTGACCTGGTACTCGGGCAGTTCACCGCCGATGGCCACCGCCTGGGCGATGCCGGGAACGGCCAGGATCCGCGTGCGCAGGTCGAACTCCGCGTACGAACGCAGATCCATGGGGCTCGCCTCGCCCGACGGGGACGACAGGGCGACAAGCATGATCTCACCCGCGATCGAGGTGATGGGGGTGATGAACGGTTCGACGTCGTCGGGCAGCAGTTCGCGCACCGTGGCGAGTCGCTCGGCGACCAGTTGCCGGGCGTCGTAGAGATCGGCCCCCCAGTCGAGATCGACCCAGATGATGGAGAGACCGATGGCACTGGCGCTGCGGACCCGACGCACGCCGGTCATGCCGTTGACCGCGGACTCGATCGGGAAGGTCACGTACTGCTCGACCTCGTCGGCGGCGAGTCCGCCCGATTCGGTCATGATCACCACGGTGGGAGCATTCAGCTCCGGAAACACGTCCACGCTCATGTTCGGAAGGCGCAGCGCCGCGTATCCCGTCAGCAGCAGGGACGCGAGCACCACCAGCGATGCGTGCCGAAGCGAGAAGCGGATCAGGCCCTTGAGCATGACTCAGTGCTCTCCCTCGTGGTAGGTGCCGTCCGCGTGGAAGTGGCCGCCCTGCTGGATGGTCCCGCTGGTGGCGAGCATCAGTTGGAAGCCGCCGTCCAGCACGATCTCGTCGCCCTCGCCGACGCCGCTGAGCACTTCAATCCAGCGTCCGTCGTCCAGACCCAGATCGGCTTCGAGTCGAATCACCTGGTTGGCGTTGTCCGGGGCCCGGCGGAAGATGACCGGCAGCAAGCCGTCACGCTGCACGGCGGCCAACGGAATCGCCAGTTCCGTGGAAGCCGATTCGTCGATGACCACTTCGAGCTGGCCCGCCACGCCGGGGCGTGCCCAATCGGCCAGTTGATCGGGAACCACGTAGAGGTCGATGGTTCGATCGTTCGCATTGGCGTTCGGGGCCAGCTGCAGCATGCCCTGCATGGTCGCATCCATGGGAATCGCGGTGCCGGACCGGGTGGGGGTCGGGGGGATGATCGTTGCCGCCAGTCCGTCCTCGAGCACCCCCAGATCGCTCTGGAGCCCGTAGGCGTGAAAGCGGATCCGGTCGGGCTGCACGGTGGTCACCACGTTCTCGCCGGTATCGACCCAGGCACCGTTGGTCACGCCCAACGTCTCCACGATGCCGGCCGTACGGGCCCGGATCTCGATGGTGTTCATGGTCAGCCACGCCGGTGGCGCGCCGGAGATGGTCCGGTCGACGACGAGCAGATCCTCGATCCGCAGTTCCGACAGCGATGCGGCCATCTCGAAATTCAGGTCCTGGTGGGCGCGGGCCGCGTCGAGGGCCGCCCGCTTGTGATCCTGCTCGGCCTGGTGCTCGGCCGCCAGTTCCTGGAGTTTGGCGACCCGCTCCCGGGTCTTGGACAACTTGGCACGGGCGGCGACGAGTTCCCGTTTCGTCTCGCTGCTGGGGTTCTGGAGCGCTTCGAGGGTTGCGATCCGCTCGGACCAGATCACGACGTTCTCCAGCACGCTCTCTTCCTGGAGCTTGTGTGCGATGTACAGATTCTCGTGCGTCAGGAGCGTCGACTGCAGCGTGCTGATGGATGCCTTCGTCTCGGCGACGTCTTTCATCAGTTCTCGCCAGGCGGGGGAGTCGATCCGGTAGAGCGGCGTGCCGGCTTCGACGATCTCGAACTGTTCCACCAGCACTTCCACGCGACCGGGCAGCATGGTTCGGTACTCGCGGATCGCGGTGGGAAGGTATTCGAATCTCCCGGGTACGCGCAACGTCTCCTGGACTCGTCTCCGCTCGACGGTGGCGAAGGTGATGCCGAGATTGGATCGGACTGCGGAAGGGATGTCGACCCGGTTGGTGGGGGGGGCGACGTACGCGTCGCCCTCGCCGGCGGGGCGGACCGGGTCGCCGTCGCAGCCCATGGCCAGAGGAAGCAGGATCGTTCCTGCCGCAAGGATGAGGAGTCGGGTGGTTCTCATGTCAGCTCTCCCGTGTCGGCATCATCGTATCCGGGGTTTCAATCCGCCCTCTCGCGGTGAACACGCGGCGGGTTCGGTATCCGGGATTCCCAATCATATCCGTCCGGTGAAGGTGGCATGCGGACCGCCGTTCGAATGGCATCGGACGCGGACCGGCGGGGGGGTGCCCACGAAACAGGGGCCGCAGCATGCTGCGGCCCCTGGGGAATCTTTTCAATCCTCGCCCGGTTTACGGCTGCGTCAAATCCATGATCGGATACGGACTAAGCGTGGACGGGGACTTCATCAGCCAGAAGGACTGCCAGTCGTCCATGAGTTCACGGGACTGGACGTCGTAGATCACCTGGTCGTTCCACCAGAGATCGGGATCCGTTTCACTGACCGTACGCAGTTCGGGAGTCAGGTCGGAGGCGATGATGTGGTCGCTGACCATGTACGCCTCGTTGCAGGCCCGGTTCATGTTCTCGATGCGAGAGAGCATTTCCGGTGGATAGGTACCGTAGTAGCTGAAGTACTGCGACTGCTGCTCCCTGACGAGATCGTCGCGAAGCACAGAAAGCCGTGTCCGGAGCCCGGAGGGGAGTGCCCTGACCTTGCTGGACGACGGGGAGAGATAGACCCACGAATCGGGCAAGTGAGCCCGCTTCATGGCGATTGTCTCGTCCGTTCGATCCGTAGTCTTGCAGCCCACCACACTGGTGAGGCAGACGGCGAGGCACAGCATGGAAAGCATGCCGCGTGTCATGGGGTTCCCTTCATGTAGGAATCCATTGCGTCGGCAAACTCGATGTTCCGAAGCAGCGCTTCGGTTCGGGGGCCGAGCGGGATGTCGAACTGCACGGCGGCGACCACGTCGTTGTGGTTGACATTGACCAGTTCGACGTTGACGAAGACCCGGTCCAGGGCAACGGAGTAGGTGCTCAGGAGCACGGCGCCCGCGTTGTAGTCGATGGCAAGTTCCTGCGCGTTGCGGGAGAGGATGAACTCACCCTCACGCGGAAGGATTGGCATGCTGCCCTGACGGACGTTCACGTTGATGACCTTGTTCTCCCAGTGCTGGGTGAGGGCAGTGGCGAGTGCTTCGGACATCAGCCGACCGAAGTTGGTGGTCGAGTCGTAGTCGTTGAGATCGACCGTGGTCGAGTACAGCACCGGCAGCGTCGAATCAAAGGCGCTCGTCGCGACGAGGGACTCGTTGCCCTCTGTGTCATAGACGTGGTTGCCCATGGCTGGACGAGCCGTGGCGAGCAGGTGGCTGATGGCGTTGTAGGCCGTCTTGGTGTAGTCGGCGTCGTACTTCGGCTGCTGGGTGTATGAGTTGCCGAGCACAGTGATCTGCCCCTGAAGGTTGCGACCGCCGTGAGCACGCCAACCGGCTGCGCTTGTAGCGTGTCCGCTCTCCCAGTGGGACTCGGAAGGCCTGGCTTCCCAGCTCTTGCATCCCAGGCCGCAAAGCGGCAGGGCAAGTGCGAGTGCAAGTGATGAATACTTCATTGTTCTGCTACTTCCTCTCACGGAGTTCCAACGATGGAGAACCGACGTCCGGGGAGCGGATGGCGATCCTTGTCCAGAGTGATGGAGTGGTCGCGCCGGATGACCTGGTCCTCACGACGCCACATTCGGTCCTCTTCCTGGCGGGACAGTTCCATCGCATGTGCCTCGTTCTCCCAGGCCATGCGTCGCTCGCGGTCTTCCGCGGTCCATTCCATGGCTTGTTCGTACAGATCGGTGTAGCGCCCGCGGAACTCCTCGGCGATCCGGTCGTAGTCGGCACGGGAGATCGAACAGAGCATCCAGCACTTGTAGGACTGCCACTCGTCGCGTCCTTCGGCGAAGGGGCGGCCGCTGTGGTCATGTCCCTCGTGGACGTGCCACTTCTCGAAGTAGACACGTTCCTCGCTGAGACTGGCGAGCATCGCGGGCATGACGGAGTTGAGCCCCACGTTGAACATGTTCATGTCCCCAGGGAGGGTGGGGAGGTAGCTCATGTAGTCAGCGTTTGCGACGACCTGGCCATTTGCGACCTCGCTCGTGCACGGTACGCAGACGCCCTTGCCGCCGTTATACAGCGGATGGTTCGGTGCGGGGTAGTAGATGCAGGTTGCATTGCAGTTGGCCATCTCGTCAGTGACGGTGTCCATCGGGGGCGACGCGAGGGCACCGCTGTCGATGTTCATGGCGACCAACTGACCGGCGGTTCCGACGTTGCGAGGAGCAAGGCGGGCACGGATCTGGTCGTAGATGTCGTTGCGGGCGCTCTGGACGGCTTCACGCTCGTCCATCACGGTGAAGCCGACGCGCGTCATCGGAGTGCGGCCGTTGTGGTCGGCTCCGTCGGGATAGGCGCTTCGCTTGTAGTCCGGAGCGAAGCTGCGGCCGACGAAGTAGATCCGATCCTCGGCGATAGGCATCTCACCCTGGACCCAGTCAGGTGCGTTGCGGGTGGAAGGCTTGGCATCGCTGATGGCGACTGCCTCGTGCGTTCTCCAGTTGGAGCCACAACCAGTCAGGACGGCACCGAGGCCGGCAATGGCGGTCCATTGCATCACGTTTGTCAACATCGTTCGCTTGTTCACCCTGGATCTCTCCGTTGTTATCTGAGCTGGCTGTGTTGACCTGCGGAGCTGCGTGATGTGTTGCAGCAGTGTTCTCGCCGGCGGGTCGCTTTGCTCCAGCACCCATGGACATGTCAGTACGGCCTTCCCACACGTTCCGGCCGGGCGGCCAGTATATGGTCCCGTCGACGATCCCGTCTACGAGCCCAATGGGCTGGGATGTGAGAAATGGGCTCACTTCGAATCGAATCGATCGAAGACGTTTTTTGGCACCAAAAAAGCCAATTTGACCGTCAAAGTTCAACAATTAAGGATTGGGGGTTATCCCCATTGGTCATCTGTGTTCCTACGGCAAAGGCGATGCGTGGGAAAGCAGGTGGGGGATTGCGGGTGGACACCCCTGCAATGGGGGTGGGAAGGTCAGGCGTCCGGTTCTGCGGACGGTTTGCCAGCCATCGCCCGCCGCTTGCGTTGGGCCGATGGAGTCTTGAGATTGCTCGCCATTCCCACCAGCGACATTGCGCGAAGCAGCATCCAGCTGGCGTCGAACTGCCACCATGTGAGTCCGTGCCGTGCGGAGGTGGGGAAGGCATGGTGGTTGTTGTGCCATCCCTCTCCCAGGGCCAGCACTCCGACCAGCACGTTGTTTCGGCTGTGGTCACGGCTGTCGTAGGGTTGGGCCCCCCAGATGTGGCAGACCGAGTTCACCGACCAGGTCACGTGGTGCTCGAAGAAGACGCGAACCAGTCCACCCCACAGGAATCCGGTCAGGGCTCCCATCCAGGTTCCGCTGATCAGTCCGCCAAGCAGGGCCGGCAGACCCATGCTGACGGCGACCCACAGTGGGAAGAGCCGTGTGATGGTGCAGAGATCGGGATCCTTCATCAGATCGCGTACATAGCGAGTGGTGTCCGGACTTTCGATCCGGAACAGCCATCCGATGTGCGAATGGAGGAATCGCTTGATGCGACTTTCGCTCCCTACGTGCGGTGAATGGGGATCGTGCTCGTGGTCGCTGTGCTTGTGATGCTTCCGATGGACGGCGACCCACCAGAAGAGATCTCCCTGGACCGCCATCGATCCGAACACGCCCAGCATGTTCTTGACCCACCGGGGGCAGTCGAACGATTTGTGACTGAAGTAGCGGTGGAAACCGACGGTGATTCCCAGACCGCAGATGAGGTACATGCCGAGGAACAGGATCAGGTCCAGCATGCCGAAGCCGCGGCCCCACGCAAGCCACATCACCGCGATCAGGGCGAGGGGGGGAAGCACCACGGAGATCAGCACGATCATCCGGGCTCCGCGTTTGGAGGGGGCGAGGGAATCTGATGTCGAGATCGTCGTCATGGTGCGGAGGTTCCCCGGATCGTCGACCGCAGGTGGTGCCCTTGGCCGCGTTCGTTGTCGAAGTGTAGCACCCTCACGGTCCCGCGGCCGGCGGTGGCGAGGCAATCGTGAGGCCTTCGTGCTCGCCCCGGCCGGGAAGGAACCAGCCCACCAGCATGCCGGCCGCCACGCAGGAGACGATGCCGAAGCCCGCGATCAGCAGCACGTTGACATTCGTCCAGGTGCCCACCACGAAGTTGACGGCGGCGCTGGTGGCCAGTCCCGCGATCGCTGCGACGGTGCCGGGTCGCCGGGTGAAGATGCCCAGGATGAAGAGGCCGCACAGTCCGCTGGCGAAGAGTCCCAGGACCTTGAACCACAGGTCGAGCACGCTGCGGATGTCGAGGGTGGCGATGAGAATCGCTGCCGCGGTGCCGACGATGCCGAAGAGGACCGTGGTCCACCGGGCCACCCGGAGCGCCGCCCGGTCGTCCAGATTCGGTCGAAAGCGACGATGGAAGTCGGTCGTCCAGGCCGTCGAGACCGAGTTCATGCTCGAGTCGATGCTGCTCATGGCCGCCGCGAAGATCGCCGCAATGACCAGGCCGCTGACCCCGGTCGGCAACTGGGTCACGATGAACCAAGGCAGGATCTGGTCGACGGCACCCAGCGGAGCCAGGGACTCGGGATGCGTCCGGTACCAGACCCACAACAGGGTCCCCAGGCCGAAGAAGAGGATGCTGGAGGGGATCGCCAGCAGGCCGCCGGTCCAGATCGCGAACCGGGCCGATCGCTCGTCGGGCGTGGTCAGGTAGCGTTGGATCACGGCCTGGTCGGAGGTGTAGGGAATGATGTTGTTGAAGAGCGTTCCGAGGATCACCACGAGCAGCACCGGTTGGGTCAGGTCGAAGCCCGGATTGATCAGTCGGAGCTTGTCGTGCGCGGCGGCGGCTTCGATCGCCCCGCCGAGTCCACCCGGGATGTCGCTGAGCATGATCCAGACCGCCAGCAGCGCTCCGCCCATGAGCACCACCGCCTGCAGGACGTCCGACCAGATGACCACTTCGATGCCTCCGAGCACCGTGTAGACGATCGCGAGGAGTCCCATCAGCGTGATGCAGACGATCACGTCGATGCCCGTCACGGCGGACAGGGCCAGGGCGGGCAGGAACACCACGACGGAAACGCGCCCGAGCTGGGCGAGAATGAACTGCCCGCTTCCCAGCAGGCGGACCGAGGGGCCGAACCGTCGCTCCAGATACTCGTAGGCCGTCGTCAGTCCCAGCCGCCGGTAGAACGGCAGGAAGACGTAGGCGACGACCGGCGCCAGTACGACGGCGCCGTTGAGGGTGAAGAAGTAGACCCAGTCGGTTTCGTACGCCTTGGCCGGAATCGCCATGAAGGTGATCGCGCTCAGTCCGGTGGCGAAGATGGAGATGCCCGCCGCCCACCACGGGATTCGGCCGCCGGCGAGGAAGAAGTCGTCGGTGCCGTGTTCACGACCGGCGAAGTAGAACCCCATCGCCACCAGCGCCAGGAGGTAGAAGGCGATCACGATCCAGTCCATCGAGGCCAGCTGGCCGCTGGGGAGCACGGGGCGGATCATCAGGAGCCGCTCCGCGTTCGGTCCCGCCGTCACCACGCCGTCGGGCAGGGGCACGGTCGGTGACACCGCCACCGTTCGACGGTTCGCGTCGGCGGCTTCGGAGTCGTCCGCATCCAGCGTTCGTGGTGGGTCAGCGGTTCGCCACGTGTCGGTGATGGGTGCGTACACGAGCAGTGTGTCGAGTCCCCCGCCCAGCAGGACCAGCGCGTCGTGTCCGACCGGAATGGCGGGGGAGGCGGCGCCCACGGCGGAGGACGGCAGCTCGGCCAGACCGGTCCATGCGTCGTCGGTGGAACTCCAGGCCCACGCGTCGGTCCGGTCCGCGCGACGCCCGCCTTCGACGGTCTGGCCGCCGAACACGAGGAGACGATCGGCGTGGACACCGGTCGTGGGAAGGATGCGGCCCCCGCCGGGCAGCGCCGTCCGTTCGATCCAGCCGGCGTCCGGATCGGAAAGATCGAGGGTCCACAGCCGGTCGGAGGCGATGGTGGCCGCCGGTGCATCGTGTCCGCCGACGATGCACAGCGTCCGGCCCAGCAGGGCACCCGCGGCGGCGGCCGTCGGCACGGGCAGGTTCGGAAGCGGTTCGACGTCCAGGACGTCCCCTTCGACGCGAAGCAGGAACACCTCGTCGTGGTGGTTGCTGCCGTCGGTGCCGCCGGCGATCAGGATGCCGAGTTCCGGCACGGTCAGGCTGACCGCGTCGGCGGTCGGACGCGGGAGGGTTCCGTCGGCAACCGTCCAGGTTCCCTCGGCGAGATCCAGCACGTGCACGTCGTCGTGGTGGCGGCTGCCGTCGGTACCGCCGGCGACCACGAGTCGGCCGTTCCAATGTCCTGCGACGAAGCCGGCCCGGGCGGTCGCCTGCGGCCACGTGGGAAGTTCCGTGCTCCGGAGGATGGACGCATCGCCTCCGAGGGCGGTGGCGAGCAGGCAGGCGGCGAGGGCGGGACACATGCTGAGCGGTAGTCTAGAGTGGATGCACCGGACGGGGGATCGTGCGTCGACCGCTTTCGACCGTTCTCCGCCGGATCCTCGCCGTGTTCTGGAGTTGAGGCCATGAAGCTGCGACCGGTGCTGTCGCCCGACGGATCGACTTCGTCCCCGCACGAGCCGGGGGACGACCGGTGCCGCTTCGATGTCTACGTGCTCGGTCGCAGCCAGGACGGTGGACTGCCGCACGCGGGCTGCGAGAAGCCCTGCTGCGTCGACGCCCGTGACCGCGGAATCGTCGAGACGCCCGCCTGCCTGGGCATCCACGACCGGGAGACCGGTCGACTGGTCCTGATCGAAGCGACTCCCGGCATCGACTCCCAGCTTCGGCTGCTGCACGATCTGATCGGAGTCTCCGGCCGGGGACGGCAGCCGGTCGACGCGGTGCTGCTGACCCACGCCCACATTGGGCACTACACCGGACTCATGTACCTCGGGCAGGAGGTCGCCGATTCGCATCGCATGCCGGTGCACGTCACCCCGGCCATGGCGGCGTTCCTGCGTGACAACGGTCCCTGGTCGCAACTGGTCGAGCAGGACAACATCGATCTGATCGAATGCGCCCCGGGGTCGGTGGATGGATCAGGTTCCGCGGGAGCGGTCTTCGAACCCATCGAGGGCCTGCGGGTCGAGGCGATCAATGTTCCGCACCGCGACGAGTTCAGCGACACCGTTGCGTTCCGCATCGGCGGTCCGGCGCGCACGCTGCTGTTCGTGCCCGACATCGATCGCTGGGACGTGCGACCCGGGATGCTGTCCCGTCTGCTCGAAGGGGTCGATGTGGCCTACGTCGACGGCACCTTCTACGACGGACGCGAACTGCCCGGTCGGGATCTTTCGGAGATTCCGCATCCGGCGATGGTCACCACCATGGAACGGCTGGGCGAGCGGGTGGCGGCCCATCCGGGATCGATCCGGTTCATCCACCTCAATCACACGAATCCAGCCCTGACCCGGTCCGAGTTGCAGACCGAGGTTGCCGAGCGTGGGTTCGCCGTCGCCGACGTGGGAGAGTGTCAGCCGCTCTGATTCGATTGGCCGTATCGCCTGCTCACGACGAATGACTGTGATCGGGGGCCTTCGATGCATCGGCCGCATGCTCCCTCT
>CAJWBW010000005.1:0-15669 GCA_913020415.1 uncultured Phycisphaerae bacterium
TCTCCGGACGGCGGGGCCCCGATGGAGAGAACCAGGTGCCCAGTCGGCTCCTCCTGACCGGGGCAACCGAACGAATCGCCTCGAACATCCTCGAGTTCACGGGTGCATCGAGACGATTCCGGGTCGAGCCGCCCGCCGATGCCGTCGAATCCGGTGTCGTTCGCTGTCCGCGTCCCGGTGCGCTTCCCGTACTGGACTCGATGAGCGTCACCGCCTTTCGCGACTACCTCACGTGTCCGTACCGGTTCATGCTCAAGCACGTGCTTCGTCTGGATTGTCGGGACGACGAGCCGGACGAACTCACCGCACTCTCGTTCGGTTCGCTGGCCCACGACGTGCTCGAGGCGTTCGGACGTTCCGAAATCGATGCGGGCGAGGCGACCTGCGATGCCGAACGGATCCGTGAACGACTGGACGACCTGCTGGATGGGGAGATTCGGAGACGGTTCGGACCATCCCTGCTTCCCGCGGTTCGGCTCCAACTGGATCAGTTGCGATGGAGACTCCGGCACTTCGCCGCACAGCAGGCGGCCGAAGCCCGCGGGGGTTGGCGGATCGTCGAGGTGGAGTTGAGTTTCGGACCGGGATCGTCCCGGATTCCGTGTGATCATCCTCCGGTGCCGTTTCCCACCCGAGAATCCATGCTGCTTCGCGGTCGAATCGATCGGATCGACCAGCACGAGGACGGACGAATCCGAATTCTCGACTACAAGACCGGCAACAAGATCAAGAAGCCGACCGAGCTTCATCGCCGTCACGGGGACTGGATCGATCTGCAGCTGCCGCTGTACCGACATCTGATCCGAGCCGCAGGCTTCGACCTCACCGATGCCTCGCTCGGCTACGTGGGGCTCCCGGCCCGCACCGACGGTGGCGTCTTCGTCCTGGCGCCATGGGGAGACGACGAGTACGTCACCGCGGACGCACGGGCCGTCGAGATCATCGACGCGGTGCGGGCGGGCGAGTTCGAACCCGCCCAGGACCCTCCGCTCTTCCATGACGACTGGAGTCGCATCTGCGGCTCGACGGCGGTCGAACTGGAGGATTCCGAATGAGCGCGTCACGCAGCGTCGTCATCGCCTCCGCGGGTTCGGGAAAGACCTACACCCTTGCCAACCGCCTGATCGGCTGGATGGTCTCCCGTCTCCGCGTCGAGGGGGATCCGGGGTGCGATCGAATTCTTGCATCGACGTTCACCCGCAAAGCCGCGGGGGAGATTCTGGATCGGGTCCTTGAGCACCTGGCCAAGGGAGCCGTCGATTCCACGGTCTGCAGCCAGTACGCCCCTTCGATGGGATTGGATCCGGCGCCGATGCCGTCGGAGCTTTCGGATGTGCTGACATCGCTCGTACGGCGGATCCACCGGATGCAGATCGGCACCCTCGACGGTTTCTTCCACCGGATCGCCCATTGCTTCTCGGTGGAACTTGGTCTTCCGGAGCATTGGACCATCGCCAACGAATACGAGGAGGAGTCCCTCCGGATGGAGACCCTCACGGCGCTGCTGGATTCACCCGATGCCACGTTCGTCGGTGAACTGCTCCAGATGGTGCAGCAGGGGCGGGAGCAGCGATCCGTCATCGATGTGATCCGCAATCAGGTCTGGGGACGTTCGGGTGCGGTCCACCTGTATCGACTCACGCGACTCCGACCGAATGCAGCGGAGCCGTGGTTCTGGCTCGAGCCGGATCAGCACGGCGACAGTCTCGACGGTGGACGGACTCTCGACGAGCAGACGGTGGACTCGATCGCCCGGTCGATGACCGACACGGACATGCCCCTGACGCAGAAGGGACAGGAGCGATCTCGCTACCGGACCGCATGGAACCGACTCATCACCGCGGTCCGGGCGGGCGACTGGGAGGGGTTCCTGTCCGACAGTCTCGTGCGCGGCGGATGGCTCACCGACGGACGATTCGATCGCGTCGAAGTCCCCGAGGAGCTGCTGGAGCTGCTGCGTCCGCTGGTCGATCACGCCCGGACCGAATGCATCCGTGTGCGGCATCGCCAGCTGGTCTCGTCGCTCGGTCTGCTCGAGCTGCTCGAGAAGCAGTATCGAATCATCCAGAACCGGCGCGGCGTGTTCACGTTCGCGGACATCGCCCAACGCCTGGCCGAAGCGGGTCTGGTGCAGCACGGCGCACTGGGGTCGCTGTGGTTCCGGCTCGACGGAATCGTGCGCGACATCGCCCTCGACGAGTTCCAGGATACGTCCCGTTCCCAGTTCGACGTGCTTGACCCGATCATCGAGGAGATCTTCGGTGGCATCGGGAGCGAGGAGGATCGCGGCTTCCTCGTGCTCGCCGACCCCAAGCAGTCGATCTACGCCTGGCGTGGCGGAACATCCGCGCTGGTCGATCTGCTCGAGGGACGGCACGCGGACCAGCTGGAAGCGGCAGCCCCGCTGACCCGCAGTTGGCGTTCGTCGCAGATCGTGCTCGATGCGGTCGACTCGATCTTCGCCAACCTGGACGCCAACGGCGTCTTCGGATTCGAGTCCATGCCGTCGGAAGCCCGGGACGGAGCGGTCGAGTGGGCGGCTCGGTACGAGAATCATCTGGCGGCCCGGGATCTACCTGGATTCGTGGAGGTTCTGGTTCCGGAACTGCCCGAGGACGTCGCTCCGAAGCAGCAGCATGCCGTCGATCTCGCAGTCGATCTCGTCGTCCGCCGTCAGCGGGAGGATCCCGGACGGTCCATCGGAGTCCTCACCAGTCGAAACGATGCAGCCTCGAGAATCGTCACCATGCTCCGTCAACGCGGGGTGGAGGCGAGCGAGGAGGGCTCGAGCACCCTGACGGACTCCACCGTCGTGGGTGCCGTGCTGTCACTGCTGCACCTTGCCGACCATCCCGGGGATCTCCGCTCCCTGTTCCATGTCTCGACCACGCCGCTGTGGCCCTGGTTCGATCGGGAACCACTGGCTGCCTCCGACCGTTCCGATTGGAGACGCATTGCGCAGGCGGTCTCTCTCGCGATGCGCGAACGTCTCTCGATCGACGGCTACGGGACGTGCATGGAACGGATCGCGGAACGACTTCGTCCCACGTGCAGTGAGACGGATCACCTCCGACTCGGTCATCTGATCGAACTTGGTGAGCTCTGGGACGCGCAGGGGGCCGGTCGGCCGGCGCAGTTCGTGCGATTCGTGGAGGGATCCAGGCGAAGTTCCGTCACCGCGGCCCCCGTTCAGGTGATGACCATCCACAAGTCCAAGGGGCTGGAATTCGACGAGGTCGTGCTTCCCGAACTGGGACGTGAACTGATCAGGCAACCGTCCGGATTCTTCGCGTGGAGCGAGTCATCGATCGATCTCCCGCAGCGCATCGTTCCCGCGATGCCGAAGGACCAGCGGATCGCGTGGCCGACCATCGTCGACGAATGCTACGGAACCCTCTTCCGGGAGCAGATGCAGGACGCGCTGTCGGTGCTCTACGTCGCGATGACCAGGGCGCGGCACGCGTTGCACCTCGTCCTGAAACCGCATGTCGCGAAGAAGGACGGTGAACCGAGGAACATGCTGACCCAGGAGGGCCTGGTGCGTTGCGGTCTTCCCGGTCTCGACGAGGCCATGCAGGCCCATCTCGAGCTGCAGGATCAACGGGTCTGGTTCCGCGGGGATCCCGAGTGGTATCGGAATGTCGCGTTGGATCCGGTTCCCCGGCCCGCTTCACCACGCCGGCCGCAACCCGATCCCGGATTTTCATCCCGACGCACGATCACCGTCACCCCGTCCGGTCACGAGCGTGATGAGATCACGATCGATTCGCTGGTGGACCGGAACGACTCCGAGTTCGCGATGCTTCGCGGCACCATGCTGCATGAATACATGGCCCTGATCGAATGGATGGAGGATGGTCGTCCATCCACGGAATCCATGGAGACCGTCGATCGGCGGATCTCGATGCAGATCGGGCGTCCGCTCTGCGAGAAGGCGCGTCGGAGCGGCAGGGAGGCATTCTCATCCGCCCTCGCGCAGCCGGCGGTCGTGCAGCGAATGTCAAGGTCCGCATACGGTGATCGACCGCACGATCATCTCGAGGTCTGCAATGAACTGCCGTTCATCGTGAAGACCGAGGTTGGTGAGTTCAACGGTCGAATCGATCGTCTGGTCATCGGACGTCGGGACGGTGTGGCGATCTGGGCGGACCTGATCGATTTCAAGTCGGACGCAGCGTCCCTGGAGACCCTCTCCGAAGTGCAGGATCGCTACCGATCGCAACTGGACGACTACCGACGCGCGGTGCAGGTGATGCTGGATCTGTCGCCGGAGCAGGTGTCTGCACGCTTGCTGTTCACCGGCCCGGGCATCGACGCCCCATTGAGCTAAACGTAAAAAGACGCCTGCCCGCCAGAGGGCGGGCAGGCGTCATGTTTCGGTTTCGCAACTACCTATCAGGAGGTAGCGCGGCCGCCGCTGTAGAGGCCGACGATCACCAGAAGGGCGATCAAGCCGACGACGCCAGCCTGGCCGAGCTGCGTTACGAGATCGATCAGGTTTGCCACGACTTCACCAAAGTAGGGAATGGTCGTTTCGCCAGATCCGAAGATGATCTGTACCAGCACACCGAGAACGATGAAGACCAGCAGAAGATCAATAAACTCACGTGCCCATGACTTCACAGTTGTCAGGCCCTTCATACACTGCTCCTTTTGAACATCCATGTCTGACCCGCAGCGCAGCGGGCTGGAGTGAATCCCATGCTCACGCGAGCATGAAAGTTACGTCTCCCGAGATGCAGACATCGGAGAAATGCCTTCCGATCCGCCAGATTCCTGATCAGACCGTTTCAGGAAAACCCTTTTTTTTGGCTCTCAGTGGGGTTTCAATCGGAGACGATCAGAAATAATGATCACCGTGAACCCCTGTTAAGTCCTTCAAAAAAGCCAATTTGTAAGGATACATCGCCTTTTTATCCTGTTTTTAACCGGTCGATGATCTCCAGAGGTGATGAGTGAACCCTGGTCTCATTTCGCGTCGCGGACGACGCTCGTCCTTCGCTGCAGAGAGCGAATTCCGAATCGCCAACCGTAGCCGGCGGCGAGCACGATCGATCCCGTCAACCAGATCGATGCGGGCAGGCTGCAGGCCGCAGCGAGGCAGAGGACGCATCCGCTCCATGCCGTCCATTTCGGGAATCGACGTTCCTCGTCACGAAGTCGAAGGGCGGCGAGATTCGTGATCGCGTAGTAGCCGAGCACCATCAGCGCACTCAGGGTCCAGGTGAAGGTCAGATCGCCGATCAAGACGAGTCCGGCCGTTGTGCATCCGACGCAGAGCACCGACCAGATCGGCGTCCGGCTCGATTGCCCGACCCTCGCCATCGCCCCCGGCATGTCGCCCCGTCGGCCCATGGCAAGCATGACCCTCGACAATCCCAACAGCAGGTTGATGAGAACACCAATCATCGCCGTGACGGCGCAGGCGGCAACGATTGTTCCGGAGAACGACCCACCGTGATGCGATGCGACGGCCTCGAGCGGACTGGTGGCCGCATTGGCGGAGACCAGTTGCGAGGCCGGGGCTGCAAAGGCCAGTGCAGCACCCACCAGGAGGTACAGCGTTCCTGCGACAAGCAGTGTCGCGATCACGGCCCGGGGGATCGATCTGCGTGGATTCCTGATCTCCTCGCCGAGGGTGGCGACCCGTCCGTAGCCGGTGAAGGCGACGAAGACGATGGCGACGGCTTCGGGAATTCCACCCGGTCGCGGGGAGGCACGTGTGATCCGATCCATGTCCGGCACGGAACGAAATGCGGTGAACAGGAACACGATGAGTCCGACGAGGACGAAGCCGACGATGATGGTGTTCACGAGATTGGATCGTCGAAGTCCGGACAGCACGAGCACTGTCGTCAGTGCGACGATGACCAGGGCGGTCACGACCACGACGCTTCGATCGACCGCGCCGTCCGTGCCCATCAGATACACCGCCACGCCAAGTGCCGCACTGGCCGCGGATGCGGATTTCGCGGAGAGGAACAGCCATCCCGCCGTGAAGCCGACTCCCGGAGTGATCAGACGCGAAGCGTATTCATACGTTCCACCGCTGACGGGGTGGGCAGCGGCGAGCTGCGCGCTGCTGAGCCCGTTGAACATCGCAATCATCAGAGCTGCCCCGACGGCAACGAGAACCCACGGTCCGGCGAGTGCGGTGGCCATGCCGAGGCTCACGAACACGCCCGTTCCCAGGATCGATCCGAGGCCCAGCATCACGGCCCCCGGTACGCCGATCGAACGATCGAGTCCCGGGTGCGATCGATTTGCTTCATCCATCATCACGCTTTCATGGTATCGGGGCCGCACGCTACCATTCCGGGAGATGAATCTAGGCACGTTGCTCATCATGACTGCGCTGCTCGACGGTTCGACCACGAGCGGTGTCCAGGTGGCCGACGGGATCGTCGTGGAGACCTGGGCGTCGGATCCCATGCTGGTGGATCCGGTGGCCTTCTGCATCGACGAGCAGGGACGGGTCTACGTCGCGGAGACCGCCCGGCAGGAGCGGGGGGTCGAGGACACCCGCACGCAGCCGTACTGGAATCTCGACGACATCTCCCTGCAGACGGTCGAGGATCGTCTGGCCATGTACGAGAAGTGGGCCCATCGCCGATCCGACGGCATGAACCACTACACCGCCTACGAGGATCGGATTCGTCGTCTGGTCGACACGGACGGAGATGGTCGGGCCGATCTGCAGACGGTGTTCTCCGGCGGCTACAACGATCCGCTCGACGGCACCGGATCGGGCGTGCTCGTGCACCGGGGGGACGTCTACTACACCAACATTCCGCACCTCTGGCGTCTGCGCGATCGGGACGATGACGGAGTGGCCGACGAGCGGGAGGCCCTGTTGAGCGGGTTCGGAGTCCGGATCGCGCTGCGCGGGCACGACATGCACGGTCTGACCTGGGGACCGGATGGAAGGTTGTACTGGTCAATCGGTGATCGGGGATACAACGTCGTGAACCGTGAGGGGGTGCGGATCAGCGACCCGACTTCCGGAGCGGTCTTCCGCTGCGAGCCGGACGGTTCGAATCTCGAGGTGTTCCACACCGGACTGCGGAACCCCCAGGAGATCGCATTCGACGACTACGGTGCGCTGTTCACCGGCGACAACAACTCCGACGCGGGCGACGAAGCCAGACTGGTGCATGTGGCCGAAGGTGGCCAGACCGGATGGCGCATGGAGTACCAGACGCTGGACGGTGTCAACGTCCGCGGCCCCTGGGTGCAGGAGGGGATCTGGAAGACGGCCCACGAGCACCGACCGGCCTGGGTGCTGGCTCCGGTGGCCCACGTCGGCAACGGTCCGTCGGGTCTGGTGCACTACCCGGGCCTCGGTCTCGACGCCCGGTACGACGATCACTTCTTCATGTGCAACTTCAGCGGTACCCCCGAGCACAGTCAGGTGAAGTCGTTCGCGGTCGAACCCGACGGTGCGGGTTACCGGGTGGTGGACGTGCACGACTTCGCCTCCAACGTCCTCTGCACCGACGTCGACTTCGGCTACGACGGACGGATGTACGTGTCCGACTGGGTCGAAGGCTGGTACCAGGCGGAGAACGGTCGCATCCTGACCATCCACGATCCACGACATGCGGACGACCCCCGGATCGCCGAGGTGACCACGCTGTTCTCCGGGGGATTCGATTCCCTGACCGACGATCGCCTGACGGAACTGCTGGAGCACGACGACCAGCGGGTGCGACTGCGGGCCCAGTTCGAACTCGCGTCACGAGGACCGCAGTCGATCGGATCGTTCGTGCGGATGACCGGTTCCGGTTCCCCACGACTGGCCCGACTCCACGCGATCTGGGGACTGGGCATGATCGCTCGCGGCACGGAAGATCCGGAGCCGGCCATGCGCCCGCTGCTGTCGCTGCTCCTGGACGACGACCGTGAAATCCGCGCGCAGGCGGCGAAGGTGCTGGGAGAATCGGGCTGGTCGCAGTGTGCTCCGGACCTCGTGGAACTGATCTTCGATCCGGAACCCCGGGTCGTCTACCACGCCGTCATGGCGGTCGGACGACTCGGCCATGGCGAGGGAATCGATGCGATCACCGAGATGCTGTGGTCCAACGACGACCGTGATCTCCACCTGCGGCACGCGGGGGTGATGGCCCTGTTCTGGCTCGATGACCGGGAGGCGCTGCTTGCCCTGTCCCGTGACGAGTTCCCTGCGGTCAGATTGGCCGTCCTGCTTGCATTGCGACGCAGCGGGGATCCCGCGGTCTCGAGCTTTCTCCAGGATTCCGATCCCTTCATCGCGGCCGAGGCGGCCCGCGCGATCAACGACCTTCCGATCGACGCCGCCATGCCCGCTCTGGCCGACCAGTTGGAACGCTTCTCATCGACGGCATCGGATACGTCGATGCGGGATGCACCGATCGAGGATCGGACGGCGCTGCTCCGGCGTGCGCTGTACGCAGGTCAGCGCATCGGGCGCGCTCGTGATGCCGCAGCGGTCGCCGATGTCGCCCTGCTCGAATCGAATCCGATCGGGATGCGACGCGAGGCCGTGGCGGTCCTGTCCGACTGGCGGGAGCCTTCGGTCCGGGATCGGGTGAACGGCGCGCATCGTCCCGTGGTCGGCGAACGTGATGTCGAGGGATGGAAGACGGTTCTTGCGCGGGCCCTGCCCAGACTGGTCCGGTCCGAGGATGTCGAACTGGCGACGTCGGCGCGGGCCCTGGCGGGGAAGGAGTCGGTCGCACTGGACGACAGCGTCACCTGGTCGATTCTGGAGGATTCCGAAGCCGATCTCCGCGAGCGGGTGGCATGCCTGACCCAACTGCATTCGTCGTCCGGCGAGGGGGACCGGGCGATCCGATCGGCACTCGATGCCGACGAGCCCGTCCTGCGTGGTGCCGCGTTGCGACTGCTGGCCGATGATCGACCGCAGGAGGCGGTCGAGGAGATCGCGGACGATCTCCAGCGGGACGGGATTTCCCTCCGGCAACATGCGATCGGCGTGCTCGGGACCATCGACTCCCCACGAGCACGAACCATGTTGAAGGATCTGTTCGGTCAGACCCGGACCGGTGAACTTCCCACGGCCCTGCATGTGGACGTGATCGATGCCTTCGACGGACAGGAAGGGGAGACGCCCGACATGATGCGGTCGCTCGCCTTCGGTGATGATCCACTGGCCCGCTACCGGTCGGCCTGGGTCGGGGGCGATGCGGAACGTGGTCGCGAACTCGTTCTGTACCACTCGGGTGCCGCCTGTGTCCGATGTCACATCGTCGAAGGACGCGGTGGTACCTCGGGTCCGGATCTGGGAGAGGTGGCGGACCGGCTCGACCGGGCGGCCCTGCTGGAATCGGTGATCGACCCCGGTTCGGTGGTCGCCGCCGGATACGGGGACGCCAGTGCGATGCCCGAGATGATCCACCTGCTTGATCCGCGGGACGTCCGGGACATCGTCGAGTATCTCGCCACCCGTCGCTGATTCCATATCCACTCGGGTATCCTTCGTGCGATGCGATTCGTACTGACGGCATTCCTGTGCATGCTGTGCATGTTCTCCCGGGTCATCGGAGCACCGGTCATCGAACCCGGCGACCGGGTACTCGTGCTGGGCGACGAGTTCGCGGTCGAGTTGGGGACCCGTGGGGTCCTGGAATCCATCTTCGGAAGTGAAGTCGATTTCCAGCATCGCGCCGAATCGGGTATGGAAGCGGTGCGTCTGCCCACACCGGTTCAGTTCGGCGACCCGGCTCCCGATGTGGTCGTCGCATGCGTAGGGATGGTGGACGCGATCCGGGGTGATTCGCATCTGCCGCGGTTCCGCCAAGGTCTCGCATCGTTCGTCGAGGCGTGGTCCGGCTCCCAGATCATCGTGATCACGCCCGTGCCACCGGAACCGTCCGACGCACTGCGGTCCGGGTCGCATGCGTTGTCCGTTGCGGGGTACGCCGATGCAATCCATGCCGAAGCGGGGCGATCGGGCTGCCGCTCGATCGATCTCCACGGTCCGCTGCGCGTCGCCGCGCGCGGGGAGGATGTCCCCTTGACGCACGATGGGCTCCATCTCTCCGATGCGGCCTGGCGGTACGTCGAGCGCGAACTCGCCTGGCAGCTCGGGTACGACGAACTCGACCCGCCGATGGTCATTCGAAGAACCGACGGTGGAACCGAAGTCCGCTCCGACCGTTCGATCGAGCTGGAGTGGCTTGAGCACCCCGAACGGATGCCCGCGGTGGATGCGATCGCGATGGCCCGGGAGACCCCGTCCCCGGAGGCCTCCGGTCCGACCTGGGACGAGGCGGTCGAGACGGTCCGGCGGGCCGATGCGGTCGACACGGAATCCCTTCGCAGCGCGCTGGCCCGGCTGGCGTCCGAATCCGATCGGGCCGAGTCGGCGCGGGACATCATGCTTCCCCTGGCCGATGCCTCCCGCTCCGAATCCATCCGACTCGCCGCCCTGGCGGCGCTCGACGATCTCCCCGGGACCGTGGGACCGGTGCCCGGCATTCGCACCATCGCCATGGAGGCCGTTCCGGTGAAGATGGTCTACGACGTGGACCGGTTCGAAGTGCTTGCCGGTGAGCCGGTTCGAATCGTCCTCGAGAATCCCGATGCCCAGCCGCACAACCTTCTGATTCTGAAGCCCGGTGCGCTTCGATCCATCGGTCGGGCCGTCGACGAGATGGAGAACGACGCGGAATCGAAGTCGAGACATTGGGTTCCCGAATCGCCCAAGGTGCTGCATGTGATGTCGATGGTCCAGCCCGGTGAACGGGGGGAACTGCGCTTCGTGGCCCCGGATCGTCCGGGCCGATATCCCTTCGTCTGCACCTACCCCGGGCACTGGCGGATGATGAACGGCGTCATGACGGTTCGCAGAAATGACTGAATCCACCATGACGGATCCGGAAATCGAATCGCTGGATTCACCACGGCATCCGTTGGCGGAGGTCTGGTCGCTTGCGTGGCCGACCATCATCACGATGGTCAGCTACACGGTGATGCAGTTCGTCGACAAGCTGATGGTGGGCCAGATCGGTCCGCTCGAGTTGACGGCGCAGGGGAACGGGGGGATCTGGGCCTTTGCGCCGCTGGCATTCGCCATGGGCGCCCTGGTGGTGGTGAACACCTACGTCAGCCAGCACATGGGTGCCAGGCGACCGGAGCGCGTCGCCCGGTATCTCTGGGGCGGTCTGTACATCAGTCTCGTGGTCTGGGTGCTCGTCCTGATTCCGTGGGCGGTCGTTCTTCCGTGGTTCTTCGAGCATGTGGTGCACGCCGGTCACCGCATCGAGAACATGGATCGGTTGATCGAGCTGGAGAGCGAGTACGGCCAGATCCTGCTGCTCGGAGGTCTCTTCACCATCGGCGCCCGCAGCGTCCACCAGTTCTTCTTCGGGATCATGCGACCCAAGGTGGTCACGATCTCCGTGATCATCGGAAATCTGGTCAACGTCGTGCTCAACTACCTCCTCATCTTCGGAGAGGAGGGGCTGCCCGCCGTGGGACTGTCCGGCGTTCCCGGCATCCCGGCCCTGGGGGTGCACGGAGCGGCGATCGGCACCGCCGCGGGCGTCTTCGTGGAGATGCTCATACCCTTCCTGGTCTTCCTCGGACCACGGTGCCACCGAGCCTTCGGATCCCGGACGAGCTGGCGGCCGCACTGGGGCACGATCAAGGAACTGATCCGCCTCGGCTGGCCCGGTTCGCTGGTGTCCGGCAACGAGATCGTGTGCTGGTCCATCTTCATGACGGCTCTGGTCGGCCTGTTCGGCACCGAGTCCATGGCGGCGGGCTGGATCGTACTGGGCTACATGCACCTGAGCTTCATGCCCGCGGTCGCCATTTCCTTCGCAGCCAACACGCTGGTGGGCAACTCGATCGGAGCGGGCACACCGGACCTGGCGGTCACCCGAGCACGATGGAGTGCGGGGCTGTCGGTGTTCATCATGTCCGCCTGCGCCGTCCTGTTCGTGGTGTTCCGTGAGCCGATGGTCGAACTGTTCATCGCCGGCGATGTGGGTCCGGAGGAGTCGGCTTCGATTCTCCGGATCGGCGTGCAGTTGATGGTGGTGATGGCCGTCTGCCAGGCGATGGATGCACTGGGAATCACCTACAGCGGAGCGCTGCGGGGCGCGGGCGACGTGATCTGGCCGGGTGTCTTCATCGCCATCAGCAGCTGGGTGCTCATCATCGGGTTGGGCTACGGTCTGGCCGTTCTGGTTCCGGAATGGGGCGCCGTCGGGCCGTGGATCGGTGCCGTCGCCTACATCATCGTGGTCGGCATCGGAATGGTGTGGCGATTCGAGCGGGGTGCCTGGCGTTCGATCGACATCATGTCCGCCGGTGATCGTCCCTGACGCAACTCCGATCGAATCCGGCCGGAACACGAATGAGAACGCCCCGGCCGCAGAAGCGACCGGGGCGTTCGTACCCATGAACTCCGTTTCATGTCATCCGCAGGGGGTTCCCCAGTTGGCGATGATGGACAGAAGATCCGCGATGTTCACCACACCATCTCCATTGGTGTCGGCGGGGCATCCGGTGCACGACTGGCCCCAGACCGTGAGCACCGAGAGCAGATCGTTGATGTCGATCAGCATGTCGCCGTTGACATCGCCGGGGCAGGGTTCGCTGCACACCGGGAACTCGATGCAGAGGAGCGAGGTGCAGGACTGACCGTGGTGATAGGACACGGTTACCTCGAAGCAGTGGGTTCCGCCGCTGGTTGCTCCGAACACCTCGGTGTTGAGGATGTAGCTGGAGAACGGAGCGAACGGCCCGACGAACGTATCCTGCGACACGGTGAGCCCGGACGGAGCCGTGATCTGCAGTCCGGTGATCGGCTGCGAGCCGGTGTGGCTCATGTAGAAGCCGAGCTCGTGGGCGGCTCCGTCGGCGGTCATGATGCAGTCGACGTAGCTTTCACCGACGGGGACGCAGAGATCGACACCGGTGACGGCGAGATCGCCGATGAGCGTCTTGTCCTGGGCGGACAGGTTGTCCTGGTAGTCGACAAGCTTGCTCGTGGTGACGTCACCACCGGGCATCGGAAGGGCCTGGAATCCGTAGATGTTGTCGTTGCTTCCGAGGTGCAGGGCATCACCGGAGGCGAACACCATCTCCCGGGTGGCATCGATGCCGCCGGCCGCATTCCGACCGGGGTTGAAGCCGACCTGGAACCGGGTGACATCGGTGGTCCAGACGCCGTCGATGCATTCGAACTCGAGTGCACGTGCATCGTGGGCACCGATGTAGTTCCAGCCGTTCATGGAACGCTCGGCGACGAGCATCGTTCCCTCGAGCGTGAACCGCATGTCCGAGACGGGGGAGCTGTACTCGACCTGATCACCGTTGACGTAGCCGGGGATCTGGACCTCGAGCCGTTCGGCTCCGACGGGTTGTCCCATCACGTCGAGTTCGACGGACCAGATCTCGTTCTGCTCCGAAGCGGACTTGTTCTGGCGGTCCTCGTTCCAGACGGAGTAGTACAGACGACCACCGTGGACCTCGACGGCCCAGACGCGATCGCCGAGGGCGGCGGGTCCGGCGGATCCGTTCCATGCCGTTCCGTGGTCGAACGTGTCGAGGATGTTGCCGCCGTTGTCGAGCCGGTAGACCCGACCGTCCTCGATGTTGGATACGAAGAACTGGTCGTGATCACAGTCGTAGGCGATGTTGCCCAGTGATGCGCCCTGGTTGGGAAGCGATGCGAACAGGGTGATGTCGCCGGTGATGTGATCCAGTCGGTAGACCGCACCCCAGCCGCCGGAGGCGGGGATGTCGCTGTTCCAACTGCGGGTGGCCGTGACGTAGATGTTGCCGTCACCGTCCACGGCGAGACCGAAGACGCTGCCCAGATTCTGAGGGGTCCAGTCCGGATCGCTGTAGCGGTTCATCGCGAACCACGAATCGTTGGGGGCGGTGTTGATGGTGCTCAGGTCGAACACCTTGACCACCTGCCCACCGAGGATGGACGGCGACGTGGTCTGGATCGCGACGCGTCCGTTGCCGAAGAGCGACGCGAACTCGGGATCGGAGTACTGGGGACGTCCGGCGCAGTTCGAGGGAGCGTGCAGTTCGCATTCCGTGATCGGAGCGGGCTCGCACTCGATCCACGCGGCGTTGCAGTTGGTGCCCGGGCCGTACCAGGTGCCGTCGAGATCGATGCAGAACTCCTCGATGATGTCCACGCACTGGAGCACACCGTCCTCCTCGTAGCAGCAGGCTCCGGTGTCGATCGTCGGCTCGCAGTCGACGACGGGATCGGTGCACAGCGTGCCCGATCCGTACCAGGTTCCTCCCATGGCGAGGCACCAGTCCTCGATCATTTCGTTGCAGCTCAGCATTCCGGTGTCCGCGTCCGTGTGGCAGCATGCGCCATCGAGCGAAAGCGGTTCGCATTCCACGAAGGGGTCCTGGCAGGTGGTGCCGTTTCCGTAGAAGTATCCGTTCTGTCCCTGGCAGTCGTCGGCCGAGACCAGAATGCAGTAGATCAATCCGTCGGCGTTCTGAATGCAGCATGCACCGTCGGCGGCCGGCTCATCGCATTCGACGAACGGATCGGAGCATACGGTTCCGTCTCCGTAGTAGTAGCCGTCCTTGCTGTCGCATTCATCGGCCGAAAGATGGAAGCATTCGAAAATGCCGTCGGCGGTCGGTACGCAGCAGGCACCGTCCTCGGCCGGGGGATCGCACTCGACGAACGGATCCGTACAGTCGGTGTGATCGCCGTAGTAGTAGCCTGCATAGTCCGTACACACGTGTTCGGTCAGGACCTGACAGACGAGTTGTCCGCTGTCGAGATCCTCGAAGCAGCAGGCCCCCGTGGCAATGGTGTTGCTGGTCGCCAATGCGGAACCGCCCGTCAGCAGAGCAGCCAGGCCGGCGATCGAAACGATGGTTGATTTGAAGTTTTTCATGGGTTCTCTCATAGAAGGGTTCGGTGCTCCTGCAGCCCCTTCGGGGGCGTGCACCTTGCGTCACCCTGCTTCTGCTCGAGGACGACGGATCTCACACCAGAAATCCGGAAATGGATCAGAAAGAGGACGTTGCCCCGAAAACACGGCATATCGCTGGGAGAAAAGCCTCTGAAGGCACCGAAAAGGCGGTTGGTACCATGGCCGGATGCAAAGGACCCTCGGATTCTTCACCTCGCTGCTGCTGCTGATGGGGGGATGTGCGGACGAGGTCGCTCCTCCGGACGTCGCCTCCCACGGACACCATGGTCCGCCACGGTCCGTGCCGACCGGTCCGCTGGTGCTTGAAGCGGAGGATCGATTGGTCTTCGTCGGCAACACCTTCGCCGAACGCATGGACCGTTCAGGTTGCTTCGAAGCATTGCTTCACCGGGCCCATCCCGATCTCTCGCTTCAGGTGCGGAGTCTGGCCTGGCCGGGCGACACCCCGTTGCTCCAGCCACGGCCCCTCGATTTCGGAACGATGGAGCAGCACCTGCTCGAACAGGAGGCCGACATCGTCGTCGCCTGCTTCGGAATGAACGAGTCGTTCGATGGGCCGGCGGGAATCGAGGCGTTCCAGGAATCCCTCCGCGAGTTCATCACGTCGATCCGGGATCTGGCTCCGGGCGGATCCGAACCGGAGATCGTTCTGGTCTCACCGATCGCCCACGAGGATCTGGGCGGAGATCTGCCCGACGGCGAGCAGCACAACCGCGATCTTGCCGACTACACGGAG
>CAJWBW010000006.1:0-15103 GCA_913020415.1 uncultured Phycisphaerae bacterium
AGAACTACCTCCCGCTGGTCCGCTACACCGCGGAGCGGATGCACACCCGTCTGCCGTCGGAGGTGGACGTCGAGGACCTGATGTCCTCGGGGCTCTTCGGACTGATGGATGCGATCGACGCGTTCGACCTCAGCCGGGGTGTGAAGTTCGAGACCTACTGCACCCAGCGGATCCGGGGGGCGATCTTCGACGAATTGCGGGCCATGGACTGGGTTCCGCGTCTGGTCCGGTCCCGGACCGCCAAGGTCGAGAAGGCCCGGCGGTCGCTGGAGATGCAGAACGGTCGTCGCGCCACCGAGGACGAGATCTGCCAGAAGCTCGAGGTCGACAAGAACGAGTTCGGCAAGTTGTCCCGGGACTCCCGTCCCGTCGGTGTCGTGTCGCTGAACCGCAAGTGGTTCGAGACCGATTCGAACAAGGACGTCCGTGAGATCGACGTGGTCAAGGACACGCGTCAGGAGAACCCGGTCACCCAGCTTCAGCGTGACGATCTGAAACTGCTGATGACCAAGGGGCTGTCGCGGGCCGAGCGGCTGATCATCATCCTCTACTACTACGAGGAGATGACGATGAAGGAGATCGGAATCACCCTTGATCTCTCCGAGTCGCGTGTCAGCCAGATGCACTCGTCGATTCTGGCCAGGCTCAAGGCGCAGATGCAGCACCGGACCAAGGAGTTCTGAATCAGTCGGAGAGCACGCCGATCGATTCCGCGATGCGGATCTCGGCGGTGGTCTTCTCCAGCACCTCGTCCACGGTGACTCCCGGGGCGAGCTCCGTGAGGACGAAGCGTCGTTCCGCGGGGTCCATCTCGAGTACGCACAGGTCGGTGATGATCATGTCGATGCAGCGCAGTCCCGTCAGGGGCAGCGTGCAGCTCGGGAGCAGCTTGGGATCGCCCCTCCGGTTGACGTGTTCCATCATCACGATGACCTTCCGGACGCCGGCCACCAGATCCATGGCGCCCCCCATGCCCTTGACCATCTTGCCCGGAATCATCCAGTTGGCGATGTCGCCTTCCTGGGAGACCTCCATGGCGCCGAGGATGGCCAGGTTGATGTGTCCGCCCCGGATCATGGCGAAGGAATCCGCCGAGGAGAAGTAGCTGGCACCGGGTTCGGCGGTGACCGTCTGCTTCCCGGCATTGATCAGATCGGCGTCGACGGCATCCTCGGTGGGGAAGGGCCCCATGCCCAGCAGCCCATTTTCGGATTGCAGGTGCACCTGCATGCCCTCGGGCACGTAGTTGGCCACCAGCGTGGGCATGCCGATGCCGAGGTTCACGTAGAAGCCGTCCTGCAGTTCCAGGGCGGCACGTCGTGCGATTGCGTTGCGGTCGAGGGGCATGGAGGGGGATTGTAGGGCATCGCGGCTCCGCAGGAAATCGGCCGCCCCGGTACACTGCGCGGATGTCCACACACACCGCATCAATCGCCGAACTCTGGCAGCATCCCCTCGTGGTCGATCCCTCGACCGCCGGTGATGACTGCATCGTTTCCACCAACCCCGCCACCGGTGAGGCTCTGGCCGCCGTCCGCCTGCAGTCCAAGGGCGACTACGAGCAGGCCGTCGTCCGGGCCCAGGCCGTGCAGAAGCAGTGGCGCATGCTCCCCGCTCCCAAGCGTGGCGAGATCGTGCGTCGCATCGGCAACGCCTTCCGGGAGAAGGAGCAGGAGCTGGGGGCGCTGGTGACCATGGAAATGGGCAAGATCCACGCCGAAGGCGTGGGCGAGGTCGTCGAATGCATCGACATCGCGGACTTCGCGGTCGGACTGTCCCGGCAGCTCTACGGCCTGACGATCCATTCGGAGCGTCCGCTTCATCGGATGTACGAGCAGTGGCACCCGCTGGGCACCATCGGCATCATCACCGCCTTCAACTTCCCGGTGGCCGTCTGGGCCTGGAACGCGATGCTGGCCGCGGTCTGCGGCGACGCGATGATCTGGAAGCCCAGCCTCGTGACGCCGCTGTGTGCGGTGGCGATGACCAACGTCACCCACGAAGTCATGCGGAATCAGGACATCTTCACCCCGGAAGGCTGTGATCCGTGCGATCTCTTCGGACTCGTCATCGGCAGCGACGACGAGGTCGGCGAGACGATGATCGCCGATCGCCGCCTGCCCCTGATCAGTGCCACCGGATCCTGCCGCATGGGCCGGCATGTCGGCACCCAGGTCGCCAAGCGGCTCGGTCGGTGTCTCCTGGAACTCGGCGGCAACAATGCGATCATCATCACCGAGAACGCCGATCTGGAGCTCGTCATCCGGGGCACCCTCTTCGGCGCCGTCGGCACCGCCGGCCAGCGCTGCACCTCCACGCGTCGCCTCTTCTGCCACAGCAGTGTCGTCGACACCGTGGCCGAGCGGATGGCCACCGCCTACGAATCGGTCCCCATCGGAAATCCCATGGACGCGGGCACCCTGGTGGGACCGCTCATCGGGGACCACGCCGTCCAGGCCATGCGCGACGCGGTCGCCGCGGCCGTCGAGCAGGGGTGCACGGTCATCGCCGGGGGCATCGAAGCCATCGATCGTCATGCCGATTCGCCCGGGCACTTCGTGGCCCCGACGATCGTCCGGGTTCCCAAGGGTGCGGATCCGGCCATGGCCCGCGAGGAGACCTTTGCGCCGCTGCTCTACATCTACGAGTACGACGATCTCGAGGACGCCATCGAGCAGCAGAACTCGGTCGATCAGGGACTGTCGAGCGCGATCTTCACCGATTCGGTCCGCATGGCGGAACGCTTCCTTTCGCACGCGGGATCCGATTGCGGCATCGCCAACGTCAACATCGGCACGAGTGGAGCCGAGATCGGCGGCGCCTTCGGTGGCGAGAAGGACACCGGGGGCGGGCGGGAGTCCGGTTCCGATTCCTGGAAGTTCTACATGCGGCGCCAGACCTGCACGATCAACTGGGGCGACGATCTTCCGCTGGCCCAGGGCATCGAGTTCGGTTGATCCGGTGGGGGCCGATGGCCAACGCTGCATTCGACTCCGTCGTCCGCCGGTGCTGTCGGTCGTCGATGATCCGTTCGTGCCCGACGGCGTCGATCCGGTCGAGGTCGACGACCGCTGGCAGCGGATGTGCCGATTCAATCCCGCACTCTTCGACGGAACGGTGCTGCACGTGCTGGGGGTCCATCGCAACGGCCACGGCGGGGTGACCATGCATCTCGTGGAGTGTTCCTACCGGTATGCGGCGGTGCAGGACGCGGCGTTCGACTGCGGCGTGCGGACGCTGGGCGTCAAGGGCATGGTCCACTGCGACGGCAAGCTGCTGCTGGGCCGACGGGCCGATTGGGTGCATCACTATCCCGGGCAGTGGGAGTTCGCTCCCGCCGGCGGAGTGGAGCCGGGCCGTGACCCGGCCGCGGTGCTCCTGGACGAACTGGCGGAGGAGACCGGATGCACGCCGGGCGGGGCTCCGGTCGCCCGGGGGCTGATGCTGGACAACGAGGCGTTCAGTTGGGAACTCGTCTACGAACTGGCCGCGGACGGGGAACGCTTCGCCCCCGGTACCGACGAGTACTCGGAACTTCGATGGTGCACCGCAGCAGAGTTGCCGGAGTCGCTGAGTCCGGTGGCCGAGCGCATGCGTGATCTGCTTCCCGACTTCGGGTAGCTCGCCCGGTGCGCAGCGATGGCCCGGTGGTGCAGGCGAAATCAATGAAGATCGGTCAGGCGACCTCGAGGCAGTCGGCGACGCTCTTCAGATCGTTGACGATCTGAGGCGTGACCAGCAGCGTGAAAGTGGCACCGGGTTCGGCGATGGCCAGCTTGGTGGCCCGCTTGCGGTTGACCCATTTTCGGCCGGCCCGGATGTAGGTCACGTTGTCCTTGAGTCGACGCTGGTTGGCAAGCTTGTTGCGTCCGCTCTGGATGGAGGTCTGCATGCCCATCAGGCGTTCGATGGTCTTGCGGCTGGCGGTCGTGCGGGGTGCACGCTGCACGGTGAAGGTCATCGTCTGGTTGGGGGTGATCTGGTCAGCGATCGACATGGTCGGACTCCTGCCGCTTCGGGGGCGGCCTTGATTCGAGCCACAGAGTGTATCAGGTGCACCGTCGGGGGCCAAGGGGCGGTTTGCCCGGAGTGAGGCCCGTTTCCGGGGCTATTCGGTCCCCGCCACCCGGTCGATCTCGTCGAAGGTGGTGTCTCCCCCGGAGACGAGATGGAAGCCGTATTCCTCGAGCGAGGTGAAGAGCCCCTGTTTGGCGATCTCCCGGATGCCCTGGATCGTCGGGGTCTTCATGATGATGTCCCGCATCGAGTCGGTGACCTCGAGCACCTCGAAGAGTGCCCGGCGGCCGATGAATCCGGTCCGAAGGCATCGTTTGCATCCCGTGGGGACGAAGATCTCCGGAACGCCACCGAGGGCCTGTCCCATCTTCATGTTCTGGGCCGGCGTCGGGGTGACGCTCTTCTTGCAGGAGTCGCACAGCATCCGCACGAGCCGCTGGGCGACGATGAGATTCAGGGCGTTGGCCACCAGGAAGGCCTCCACGCCGAGGTCCAGCAGCCGGAAGATCGCGCCGATGGAATCCTTGGCGTGCACCGTGGTGTACACGAGGTGTCCCGTCATCGAAGCCTGCATCGCCACCGTGGCGGTCTCGATGTCACGGATCTCGCCGACGAAGATGACGTCGGGGTCCTGACGCAGCACCGAACGGAGAATGCTGCCGAACGAGTTGCCCTGGTCGGAATCGACGGGAATCTGCGTGCATCCGTCGAGGTAGTACTCCACGGGATCCTCGATGGTGATGGCGTTGCGCTGCTCGACGTCGATCTCGCGGATGCACGAGTACAGGGTGGTGGTCTTGCCCGAGCCGGTCGGACCGCAGGCCAGCAGCAGACCGGCGTCCTTGGTCGCGATCGATCGAAGCTTCTCGTACTGCCAGGGCAGGCAGCCCAGTTCGTGCAGCCGACTCGGTGCGTTCTGTGAGTCGAGCACGCGGATGACCATCTTCTGCCCGTGCACCGAGGGGGTGAGGCTCACCCGGTAGTCGACCCGCCGACCCAGCACCGCGACCGAGAAATGCCCGTCCTGGACGGTGTTTTTCTGGCTGGTTTCGATCTGGCAGAGGATCTTGATCAGGCCGAGCAGTCGCTTGAAGAGGGTCTCCGTGATGTCCACGGCGGTGATCATGTATCCGTCCACCCGAAGCCGAATGGTCGACCCCTGGATCTTCGGTTCCACGTGCAGGTCGGTGGCGCGAACCCGGAACGACGTGTAGAGCAGCAATCGCAGGGCGCGAATGCTCTCGCCGGCCTCGTCGTCGCCTCCGGATTCGATGCCCGACGATGTCGCCTGGTGCAGCGTGACGCCCCTGGTGTCGACGAGGCTGATGTCGGTTTCATCGAAGCCCCGTTCCACGCCACCGGCCGCCATTTCGCGAAGTCGGCGCTCGTACCCCGTCTGCACACCTCCGGCGGCGTCGGCGTGGAGATCGATGTCGAGGGTGGGGATGTTCGAGTCCAGCGGCGCATCCACGTCATCCATCGACGAGCTGAAGTTGGGCACGTTCGATCGCTTGTGCGTGAAGGTCTGCTGGGGATCGATGAAACGGATCTCGGTGCCGCCGATTCGAACGACATCGCCGTTGTCCAGCGGTTGGATATCCACTTCCTCGTTGTTGAGTTTCGTGCCGTTGCGGGAGCCCAGATCGCGAAGCTGGAAGCAGCCGTCCTCGTTGCCCTGCATCGGTTCGATGACGCAGTGGTGCCGGCTGGCCCGGTCGTCCTGGAGGACCAGGGTGTTGTCGTCCGAACGTCCGATGGTCAACGGTTCGGCGGGAAGATCAATCCGCTTTCGACCTTGCCGGGTTCGAACCTCAATCAATGCCATGACGCTGTCCTCTTTCCAGGGGGGGCGGGGTCGAAAACCCCGCAGAGCCCGATTCTACCAGCCGGGTCGATCTCATCCGTCGTCCGTTCGCATGATTGGTTTGGGGGGATTGGATGATTTCTGAGCCTGCCTGAAGGGGCCTCGGAGGGGGTCAGGGGCATTTCCTGCTCCTGAGCGTGGATATGGGTCGATGATTCTGGTGGTCAAACGGGCCCATCCCGCGCATTTGGGTGCAAACGGAGAACCCGTGGACGCGGCCGTGCGTATAGGACCGGTGGTTCGTCACGACGGTGTCCGGACCAGGAAGTCGCGGCTTCAAGCGGAGTGCTGAGAGGACAAGAGTGGCAAGCCCAGGGGCATTTTGTGGTGGCATCCGAATCGTCGGTCGTTCGTGCGCGGCCCTGGCGATGCTGTCCGTCTGCGCCACGGGCTTCTCGGACACGCTCGACGTTCCCGGTGGTTACCTCACGATCCAGCAGGCCATCGATGCCGCGGTTGCGGGCGATGAAGTGCATGTTGCTCCGGGCCGCTACTACGAATCGATCGATTTCAAGGGAAAGGCGATCCGGGTGTTCGCAACCGAGGGGCCGCAGGTCACCATCCTCGACGGCACCGACGTTGATGCGAGTCTGGTTCGCTGCGTCAGCGGTGAAGACAAGCGGACCGTGCTCGAGGGATTCAGGATCGTCTCGGGCAGTGGCGATCCGACCTTCTACGGGTCCGAGGCGACGGTCGGTGGTGGGATGGTCGTGATGGGTTCCAGTCCCGTCGTGCGACGCTGTGTCTTCGAGGGAAACAATGCCAGCTACAACGGAGGTGGAATCTTCAACGGCGGGGGGTCCGACGTGACGCTCGAATCCTGCCGTTTCAAGAGCAACTCCGCCGAAAAGGGCGGCGCGATCTTCAACATCGAGAGTTCTCCCCGCATCATCGGCTGCGAGTTCGAGTCGAATGCGGCCCGCTACGCCGGTGGCGGCATCTACAACGCCAACCAGAGCGCCGCCATGATCAAGGACTGCAACTTCACCTTGAATCTGGCGACCTACAACGGTGGAGCGATCTACAACTACGACAGTACCCCGACCATCTCCAAGTGCCTGTTCTTCAACAATGCCGCCACCTACAAGGGGGGGGCCATCTACCACGGCTACCGAAGCGGCACGTTGATCGAGGACGGGACCAGTCGGTTCCAGACCGACAACGACGACATTGCCGGGGGTGGATACCTCATGGGCGTGGCGAACCCCAAGGGAGCCTGCTGCCTCGGCGGTGCGTGCATCGAGGTCGAGGAGGGCCCCTGCATCGAGGCCGGAGGATCCTGGTCCGGCGCCAACACGACCTGCGCTGAAATTCTCGAGGCCTTCTGTCCCAAGCCGCAGGCGGGCGACATGAATCGCGACGGCAAGGTCGATATCAACGACATGGCGATTCTCATGAATGTCTGGGGATCGCGGCGTGGGGGAACGTCCCGCCGCTGATCGGGCCGGTTTCACTCCATTTGCGGCACGATGGAGACGGCTCATCTACACTGTGTGAATCGAACGCCTGCCTCCCATCGGGGGGCCGGATCACATGTCATGAGCGCCCAGGCCCCATTTCAACCCGTCGAGCTCGATTCCGTCGCCATTCGGTTCTGCGGTGATTCGGGCGACGGCATGCAGTTGACCGGTGGTCAGTTCACCAACACCACGGCGGCCATCGGCAACGACTTCGCGACCTTTCCGGACTTTCCGGCCGAGATCCGTGCCCCCCGGGGGACCACGTTCGGGGTGTCCGGATTCCAGATCCAGTTCTCCAGTCAGCAGATCCACACGCCCGGAGATGCGATCAACGCCATGGTGGCGATGAATCCGGCGGCATTCAAGATGAACCTCGCCGACGTCGAGCCGGGCGGCATCGTGATCGCCAATGAGGACGAGTTCACCAAGGTGAACCTCAAGAAGGCGGGCTACGCCGATGGGGAGGAGCCGCTGGACGACGAGGAGATCAATCGTCGCTACCAGCTCTTCCGCATTCCCATCAGCCGATTGACCCGCGAGTCGCTCGTGGACAGCGAAATGGGATCAAAGGACATCGACCGGTGCCGCAACATGTATGCGCTCGGCATCGCCTATTGGCTGTATCAGCGTCCCCTCGAGCACACCATCGATCATCTGGAGAACTACTTTCGGGAGAAGAAGGGACTGCCGGATGTCGCCGACATCAACATCCGCGCCCTGAAGGCCGGGCATCACTTCGGTGAGACCGCGGAGATGTTCCCGACCCGATTCTCCGTGGCGCCCGCCACCATGGAGCCGGGACTCTATCGAAAGATCAGTGGAAACGAAGCCCTGGTGATCGGCTACGCGGCCGCCAGTCGCCTGGCCGACAAGGAGGTCGTGTTTGCCGGGTATCCCATCACACCCGCCAGCGATCTGCTGCACGGCCTCTCCGGCCTGAAGCATTTCGGCGTGCAGACCTTCCAGGCGGAAGACGAGATCGCCGCGGTCTGTGCGGCGATCGGATCCAGCTTCGCGGGCAAGATCGGAATGACGGGGACCTCGGGCCCCGGTCTGGCGTTGAAGGGCGAGGCCATGGGCCTGGCCATGATGCTGGAACTCCCGCTCGTCATCGTCAACGTCCAGCGTGCGGGACCGTCCACGGGAATGCCCACCAAGACCGAGCAGGCGGATCTGCTCCAGGCGATGTTCGGCCGATCCGGTGAGGCGCCGGTGATCGTCCTGGCCGCCTCGAGTCCCTCCGACTGCTTCGACAGTGCAATCGAATCCGTGCGACTGGCCACTCGCTACATGTGTCCTGTGATCCTGCTGTCGGACGGTGGAATCGCCAACGGGGCCGAACCGTGGCGGATTCCCGATCTGTCCTCCTACGATCCGATTGTGGTCGAACATCCCACCACGCCGAACTCCGAGGAAGGATTTCTTCCCTACCTCCGTGACGAGGAGACGCTGGCCCGCCCCTGGGTGGTGCCCGGTACCCCCGGTCTGGAGCATCGGCTCGGAGGTCTGGAGAAGGAGGCCGACACCGGCAACGTGTGCTACGACGGTGACAACCACGACGCCATGACCCGGGCCCGGCAGGCCAAGGTGGATGCGGTGGTCCAGGACATTCCGCCGCTCGAGGTCCGTGGCAACACGTCGAGCTCGACGCTGGTGCTCGGCTGGGGGGGGACCAGCGGTTCGATCGCCTCCGCGGTCGCCATGCTGGAGAAGGAAGGCGACGGACCGGCGTACACGCATCTGCGGCACATCAATCCGTTTCCGGGCAACCTCGGCGAACTGCTGGCGACCTACGACACCGTCGTGGTGCCCGAGATCAACATGGGCCAGTTGGCCCTGCTGCTGCGTGCGAGGTACCTGAAGGAGATCGTCAGCGTCTGCGAGATGAAGGGCCGCAGCTTCAATACCGCCGAACTGGCCGCGCGCATCCGCGATGCGATGAAGGGGGCGGCGGAATGACCGATCAGCCCGCTTCCGGCGTCGAACTGCCGGTCTACAAGCCCAAGGACTTCGCGACGGACCAGGACGTGCGATGGTGTCCGGGATGTGGTGACTACGCGGTGCTCAACGCGGTGCGTAAGACGCTGCCCAAGCTCGCGCGACGCAAGGAGGACTACGTCTTCGTCTCCGGCATCGGTTGTGCCGCCCGGTTCCCGTACTACATGGAGACCTACGGTCTCCACTCGATCCACGGTCGTGCCCCCGCCTTCGCGACCGGCATCAAGCTCGCGAAGCCGGAGCTGGACGTGTGGCTCGTGTCCGGAGACGGCGACCTGCTTTCGATCGGCGGCAACCACCTGATCCACAGCATGCGACGCAACGTCGGAATCAACATCCTGCTCCTGAACAACCGGATCTACGGTCTCACCAAGGGGCAGTATTCGCCCACCAGTGAGCGCGGCAAGGTCACCAAGTCGACGCCGATGGGCTCGCTGGACACCCCGATCAATCCGATCGCGCTGGCATTGGCCGCCGAGTGCACCTTCGTGGCCCGAAGCCTCGACATCGACGCGAAGCTGCTCGGGCAGGTCATGACCCGTGGTGCCGAACACCCGGGGATGTCCTTCATCGAGGTCTACCAGGACTGCAACATCTTCAACCATCAGTCCTGGTACTACGCATCGCAGCGGGATTCGCGTCCCCAGACCACCGTGCTGCTGGAACACGGCAAGCCGTTGATCTTCGGTTTCGACAAGGAGTTCGGAATCCGATTGGAACGCGGCGCACCGGAGGTCGTGACGATCGGCGAGAACGGGGTGACCGAGGACGATCTCATGGTCCACGACGAGCACAGTCTCGTGCAGGCCTTCGCACTGGCGCAGATGTTCCAGCCCGCCTTTCCCGAACCGCTGGGTGTGATCTACGTCAATTCCGATCGTCAGAGCTACGAATCGGCATCGCATGAACAGATGCGGCAGGCCGTCGAATCGCATCCCCATCCTGATCTGCAGGAACTCGTCAAGGGCCGACAGACGTGGACGATCGACTGAACGATTCATTGCCCGACCGATACGACGTGATCGTGATCGGCGGCGGGCACGCCGGAACCGAGGCCGCCTGGGCGGCGGCCAGCGTGCTTGCGGGGCGTGGCCGGGTCGCGCTGGTGACGATGGACCCGTCCCGGATCGGCACCATGAGCTGCAATCCCGCCATCGGAGGTCTGGCCAAGGGGCAGATCGCACGGGAAATCGATGCCATGGGTGGATTGATGGGACTGGCCATCGATGCCACCGGCATCATGTTCAAGATGCTCAACACGTCGAAGGGGCCCGCGGTGCGGGGGCCCCGGGCGCAGGCCGACAAGGAAGCCTATCGGGTCGAGGTCCAGCGTCTGCTGGCACGGGCCCCGAACCTCGATGTGATCGCCGCCGCCGTCGATGACGTCATCGTCGAGGGCGGACGAATTGTCGGTGTCGAACTGCCGCCCGGATCCGGTCCGGTGCCGCCGCGCGTGGATCGGGACCGGGACGCGTCCGATCACGGGCCCCGTTCCGTCTACGAGGCGGAGCCGACGTCCCGAAGTCCCCGGGCGGTCCGGTTGCAGGCCCGTTCGGTCGTATTGACCACCGGGACCTTCATGCGCGCCCTCATGCACACCGGGGGAGATCGCACGCCCGGAGGACGGGTCGACGAGGGATCGGCGGACGGCATCAGCGGAACGCTGCAGCGTCTTGGATTCCAACTCGGTCGCCTCAAGACCGGCACGCCGCCGAGACTGCTGCGAAGCAGTGTGGACTGGGACGGCCTCCCCGGGCAGCAGGGCGATCCGCACCCGAAGCCGTTCAGTGATCTGACGCCCCACGCAATTCCCGGTGGACGGTTTCCCCGGCTCACGCAGGTCGAATGCCGCATGACGTCCACGACGCCCGAAGTCCACGACCTGATCCGGTCCAATCTCCACCGGGCTCCGATGTACAGCGGTGCGGTCGATGCCGAAAGCGGACCGAGGTACTGCCCGTCCATCGAGGACAAGGTGGTTCGTTTCGCGGATCGGGATTCGCATCATGTCTTTCTCGAGCCGGAATCACTCCACACCGACGAGCTCTACTGCAACGGAATCTCCACCTCGCTGCCCGCGGACGTGCAGGAGCAGATCGTGCGTGCCATGCCCGGTTGCGAGCGGGCACGCATTCTGCGGTGGGGCTACGCCGTCGAGTACGACATGGTCTGGCCGCATCAGATCGATGCCACGTGCATGACCAAGTCCATCCACGGCTTCTTTCTTGCCGGCCAGATCAACGGGACCAGCGGGTACGAGGAGGCCGGAGGGCAGGGCCTCGTGGCCGGCCTGAACGCGGCCCGCCTCGTCACCGGTGATGAACCGGTCCGCCTGGGCCGCGACGAGGCCTACATCGGGGTCATGCTCGACGATCTGGTCACGAAGACCCCGCGGGAGCCCTACCGCATGTTCACCAGTCGGGCGGAGCATCGACTGGTGCTGCGTGCCGACAACACCGATGAGCGTCTGACGGAACTGGGGCGTGCATTCGGGCTGGTGTGCGACCGGCGGTGGGAGGCATGGCTCCAGCGTCGGGCTTCTCTGGATCGGATCGACCGGGCGATCCGTCGGGAGAAGGGGGATGGCGGTCGGTCGCTCGATCGAATCGTCATGCGTCCCGAAACGACCGTGGCTTCGGTCGCCGAGCGGATCGGTGAATCGGATCAGGGGCTGGTGGAACGCGTCATGACCACGATGCGGTACGAGGGGTATATCCGGCGACAGGAGACGGCCATCCGTCGTCAGCGTGAGGCGGATGCGAAACCGATTCCCGCCTGGATCGATCCGGTCACCGTGACGGGACTTCGGGCGGAAGCCGCCGAGGCGCTGACCAAGTTCCGGCCCACGACATTGGGGCAGGCAGGTCGGCTTGCGGGTGTCAGCCCGGCGGATCTTGCTCTGCTCGGGGTCGCCATCCGGAAGGGCCGTGGCCGAACTCAGGCGGGTGTCGAGCCGGCGTAGAGCTCGTACCGAAGCAGCCGGCAATCGATGCCGGCATGCTCGAACGGAATTCGAGACGCCGCTTTGAGACCGATGCGACCGGCGTGTTCCTTGGCCGTGAACACGAACCCGTCCCATCCGGCGCAGCGCTGCTTCAGGAAGTCGCCCATTCGACGGTAGGTGCCCGCCAGGGCATGCTCGTCGCCGAGTCGCAGGCCGTATTCGCCGTGCAGAATGACCACCCCCGGCTCCTCGGGCATCGGAGTGTCCGCGAAGTCGCAGCATGAGAACTCGATCAGATGATCGACCCCGGCCGTTCGGGCGTTGCGTCGGGCGGCCTCCACGACCGCCGCATCGATGTCAGTGGCGATGATGGGGGCCTGGATTGCGTTTCCCGAGGCACGTTTGGCGTCGGCTCTGGCCTGGCGCCACTGCTCCTGATCGAAGGTCTGGAGGTGCTGGATGCCGTACCCGCTGCGAAGGAGACCCGGAGCACGATTGGCCGAGATCAACGCCGCCTCGATGGCCAGGGTGCCGCTGCCGCACATCGGGATCACCAGTGGGCGGATGCCGTCGTGGCCGGCCGCGAGCAGGATGGCGGCCGCGGTGGTTTCGCGAAGCGGGGCCTTGCCGGGTTCCCGTCGGTAGCCCCGGTCGGACAACTTCGGGCCGGCCAGATCGAGCGAAAGGCGGGCCTTGTCCTTCTTCCAGAACAGGTGAATGACGGTCTGGTCGCCCTTCGATCCCGCATTGGGACGACGACCGTTGACCTTCATCAATCGGTCGACGATGGCGTCCTTGATCTTGACGTTCGGAAACATCGAGTTGGTGATGGTCGGATTGTCGACCGCGGAGACGACCGTGATGGTGCCGTCGGGTGGGATGACCCGCTCCCACGGCAGACGGGTCGTTTCCGCATAGAGCATGTCTGCATCCGTGGCACGGATGTCGGCGAAGCGTTGAAGCACATGAAAGCCCGTCCGCAGCCAGAGCAGCAGTCGCATGGCGTCCGCCATCGTGGCTCGCGTGAAGACCCCGGTGTGATCCGTGGACTCCACGGACAGCCCCAGCGACTCGATCTCGGAGCCCAGCCAGGTCGACAGCCCGGGAGCGCAGGAGATGCGGTATTCACGTTGAGGATCTGCGGAAGGCATGGCTCTGCCGTTCTGAGCCACCTTCCGTCCGCGGAGGTGAGCTGCAATCGGGGTGACAGGATTTGAACCTGCGACCTCTTCGTCCCGAACGAAGCGCGCTACCAAACTGCGCTACACCCCGTGGTGTTCTGGTCAATGGGCGAGACAGGATTCGAACCTGTGAAGGCGTACGCCAGCAGATTTACAGTCTGCCCCCTTTGGCCACTTGGGTACTCGCCCTGAAACGACGCAGTCTACCGATCATTCCGGGGAGGGGCAAGATACCGATGGGGGAGAAAGCCGCCGAGCGGACTCGAACCGCTGACCTCAAGATTACAAATCATGTGCTCTTCCAACTGAGCTACGGCGGCAGTACGGGTGCAGCCTACGTTCTGAAGGATGCATCGGCAACGCCTTGCAGAACATGCAGAGGCCGTTTCACGTCTTCTGGGCCCATTCTCGAGGGATTTGGCCGCCTCTCGTTGAACCGGATGAATGAATGGGGTGCGGATTGATGGAATCTGGAGTCGGATCGGACTTGCACGGCCAGAATCCCAGGGGTAGATTCAGGTCGGTGGGACGTGGCGTACGCCACGTCTAGAGTGATACGGAAGAAGAAGAGAGGGAACTCACCAACATCTCCGCAGCAGGCATCGCCTGGACCTGTTCCAAGGTGCTGTCGAATGCGGCAACGAAAACCGGCTTCGGCCGGCTGGTGAGGAGAGAAGAAGGAGGGGCGATTCAGTCATGAATCGCCCCTCTGGTTTTTTGGGATGTTCGTTGGTGGACTCAGTGCCCGATGACCTTGCGCAGCATGCATTTGCCGGCTGCGGCGGACGCGATCGCACCGACGCCCAGCAGACAGAGCGATCCGGCCACGAGGTACCACCAGGTGTCCATGATCTCGAGGTAGCACAGGATCAGCAGCAGAAGCGTCGCGAGAATCAGATAGACACCGACGGTCATCCGAAGCGTTCGATCGGCTGGTTCGAGGTTGCAGTCCATGAATCCAGTATAAGGGCGGCGGAGGGAGGCTGCCCGACGGTTCAGGCGGTTGTCTCCCTGAGCTTCTGAAGTCCTCGGTACTTCCAATTGTTCACCGTCGAGACCGGCACGCCCATGCTGTGAGCGGCTTCCTGGTAGCTCAGACCATGGCAGATGACCAGTTCGACGGCATTTCGCTCGTCATGCGAGAGCTGGTCGAGACGTGCAGTGACGTCATCGCTCAGTTCGTTGGTATCCAATCCGGCCCATGAATCGTCGGAGGAGTCGTCCATCCTGACGTCATTGGCCTCCAGGAACCGCTGGAAACGCTGATTGCGGTTGTAGCGACGCTTGATGAGGTTGTCAGCGATCTTGATCAGGTAGCTGATCGAGATCTGCATTTCGGGCAGGCGATCGATCTGGAGGAGGCGGGCGAAGACATCCTGGGCGACATCTTCGGCCATGTCCGGGGCCAGCGATCGTCTGCAGAAGCAGTAGACGCGGTGGTATGAGTTTTCAAACAGGTCGAGAACGATTGAGGCACGGTGTTCGGTACGTGTCACGGCCAAACTCCTCGGAAAGCATCCATCCGGACAGTTCGTGGTCCAGTCGGCGCGGCTTAGGTGAGGATGCCTCGGCAACCGTTGCCGAGGCAGGCTTCTTCCGCAGGGGTCGTCCCCTGCAGGTGTGAAGCACATCATTTTGT
>CAJWBW010000007.1:0-14662 GCA_913020415.1 uncultured Phycisphaerae bacterium
GTCGTATTCGATCGAAATGGATACAGGTATCACGGACGGGTTCGCGCCCTTGCCGACGGGGCCCGTGAAGGTGGACTGAAGTTCTGAGCAGGATGGTGGCATCGGCCACCCGAGGACGATTGCATGGCAGAGTTTCTTGAAGAATCAGGCGGATTGGAATCAACGACGGTCGGTGTGTACCGCACCGCCGCGACGGTCAAGGGTGGGCGGCGCTTCAGCTTCTCCGCACTCGTGGTCGTCGGTGATCGTCATGGACGGGTCGGCATCGGGTACGGCAAGGCCAACCAGGTGCCTCCGGCCATCGAGAAGGGACAGAAGGATGCGAAGCGTCGCATGCGGGCGTTCCCCCTCCAGGACCGCACCATTCCGCACGAGGTCGAAGGTCGCTTCGGTGCCTGCCGCGTCCGGCTCATCCCGGCCTCACCCGGTACCGGTGTCATCGCCGGTGCGGCCGTGCGTGCCGTGCTCGAGATGTTCGGAGTCCAGGACTGTCTCACGAAGTCCTTCGGATCCAACAATCCCAAGAACCTGGTGAAGGCGGTCATCTGCGGTCTGGAGCAGCTTCGCTCGAAGGAGCTCACGGAATCGCTTCGTGGCCGCGATCTCGGCATGACCGAGGTCGAGGAGATGATCCAGCGAGGCCAGTCCTTCATGGCCAGCGATCCGGAGCCGGTCGTCGTCGCGGCCGGTGATGAAGCGGGTACGGAAGCGAATACGGAAACGGACGAGCAAAAGGACTGAGTGCACTAGCACCAGGAGCATCATCGCCATGATGATTCACGAGATCACAAGCAAGGCTGGAAAGTACAAGGCGCGCAAGCGAGTCGGTCGCGGACCGGGCTCGGGCGTCGGCAAGACCAGCGGTCGAGGACACAAGGGTGCAGGCTCCCGTGCGGGCAACAGCCGTCGGGCCTACTTCGAGGGTGGTCAGATGACCTGGACCCGTCGACTGCCCAAGCGCGGCTTCACCAACGCCAACTTCCGGCAGGACTACCACGTCGTCAACGTCGCACTCATCGATGCACGGCTCGACGATGGTGCAGACGTCAACATCCAGGTCCTGGCGGATCTGGGCATCGTCCGCGATGCGAAGCTTCCGCTGAAGGTGCTCGGCAACGGCGATTGCACCAAGAAGTTCAACATCACCGCCGCCAAGTGCTCCGAGTCCGCTCGGGCCAAGATCGAGGGTGCCGGTGGAACGGTGACCCTCGCTCCGGTCAAGAAGTGGGTCCGCGACAACAGCAAGAAGAAGGCCAAGGCCGCGCCGGTCGCCGAGAGCACCGACGCCACCGAGGAGACGAAGGACAGCTGAACCGTCTGAACGGTTGAAGCCTCGTCAGGAACCCCAATGCGAACGCTGATCAACATCTTCAGGATCCCGGAACTCCGAAAGCGGGTGTTCTTCACGCTCGGCGTGCTGATCATCTATCGCCTTGGATTCTTCATCCCGCTGGTGGGTGTTGATCAGTCCGCACTGCAGTCCTACTACGAGTCGCAGAGCACCACCGACGGCGTCGGTCTCGGCCGGATCCTCGAATACGCCTCGATCTTCTCCGGGGGATCATTCAGTCAGTCGACGGTCTTCGGGCTGGGCATCATGCCCTACATCACCGCGGCCATCATCTTCCAGCTGCTGCAGACGGCCATCCCCCGGCTGCAGGAACTGAAGAAGGAAGGTGCGAGCGGACAGCAGAAGATCACCGAGTGGACCCGGTACACCACCGTGGGAATGTGTCTGGTCCAGGGCTTCATGTGGATGAAGTTCATGCTGGCCAACAACATGGTGCGTGAGGAATTCCTCACGGCGGGCACGCTGCTGGTCTTCTACGTCAGTGGTCTCACGGCGCTGACCGCCGGAAGCATGTTCCTCATGTGGCTCGGCGAGCAGATCGACAAGTACGGCATCGGCAACGGCGTCTCGCTGATCCTGACCGCGGGCATCATCGCCCAGATGCCCAATGCGATCACCGATCTCTCCAACCGAACCGATCTGTCGCTGCAGGCCGGTGAGGGGCAGATCGGAATCGTCGGAATCCTCTTCCTGGCGATCGCGTTCATCATCGTCGTGGCCGGTTCCATTCTGATCACGCTGGCCCAACGCCGCATTCCAATCCAGCAGGCAAGGCACACCCGGGGTCGCAAGGCCTACGGTGGACAGCGGCACTACCTGCCGCTGCGTGTGAACCATGCCGGTGTCATGCCCATCATCTTCGCCAGTTCGCTGCTGATCTTCCCGTCGGCGTTCTTCGGCTATCTGGCCTCCTCCGTCTCGGTGGATGCGCCGACATGGTGGGTGTCCACACTGGACTTCCTGAACATCAACTTCCAGATGGGCGAGTACCCGTACATCGTGCTGGAGATCCTGCTCATCTACTTCTTCAGCTACTTCTGGACCACGGTGGTGTTCAGCCCCGAGGACATGGCCCAGCAGCTGCGGGAGAACGGAAGCTTCATTCCCGGGCTGCGCCCCGGTCCTCGGACCGCGGAGTACCTCGAGACGGTGGTCGAGCGGGTGACCTACGTCGGTGCGGGCTTCCTGGCCATCATCGCGGTCATCCCCTCGATGGTCTCCAAGTACATGGAGATCCCTCTGAACATTTCGAGCTTCCTCGGTGGAACGGGGTTGCTCATCGTCGTCAGTGTCGGGCTTGATCTGCTCCAGCGGATCGAAGCGAACCTGGTGATGCGGAACTACAGCGGCTTCATGTCCGGCGCCGAGCCCGGGCGGGGAGGCCGCCCCACGTGACGGTTCGCCCGACGGAGATCGGGCGGCCTGGAGATGGAAGCAGCAGATTCATGCCGAAAGAGGAAAAAATCACCCTTGATGCAGTCGTGACGGAGGCGCTGCCCGACACCCGGTTCATGGTCGAACTGGAGAACGGTCAGCAGATCCTCGCCTACATCAGCGGCCGGATGCGGAAGTTCTACATTCGCATTCTTCCCGGCGACAAGGTGAAGGTCGAGTTGAGCCCGTACGACATGTCAAAGGGACGCATCGTCTATCGGCAGTGACGAGTGATTCGAAAGGAACGGTGAAAGCACCATGAAGGTCAAGAGCAGCATCAGGCGTCGTACCAAGGATTGCCAAGTCGTCGTACGAAAAGGCAAGCGGTACATCATCAACAAGAAGAACCCCCGTCTGAAGCAGCGGCAGGGCTGATCAGGAGTTACAACCATGCCACGTATTGCAGGCGTCGACATCCCGGAAAACAAGAAGATCCGGTACTCCTTGCGCTACATCTACGGAGTCGGTCCGAAGTTCGCGGACGACATCCTTGAGGCCGCGGGCATCGATCCCGAGAAGAAGGCCCATGAGCTCGAGGAGCGTGAGATCTCGCAGATCGCAGCCGTCATCGACGAGAACTACATCGTTGAGGGTGCCCTGCGTCGCCAGGTCCAGCAGAACATTCAGCGGTTGCGGGACATCCGTTCCTACCGGGGAGATCGCCATCGTCGTGGTCTTCCCGTCCGGGGCCAGCGCACCAAGTGCAACGCCCGGACCCGGAAGGGACGCAAGAAGACCGTCGCCGGCAAGAAGGGCGTCAAGTCCTGATCGTGCGGGGCGATCGTCGCCCCGCTGCATCGTGAGGCTCCTGCCCTTCGGGGAGAAGGATCCGCATTCAGCGAGAGGAAGCAGATATGGCCAAGAAGAAGATCAGAAAGAACATCGGCAAGGCGATCGCGCACGTGAACGCGACGTTCAACAACACGATGATCACCATCACCGACCTCAACGGAGAGACCCTCGCATGGGACTCCGCGGGAACCGTGGGATTCAAGGGGGCTCGGAAGGCGACGCCGTTCGCCGCCACCCGTGCCGCGGAACGCGTCGCCTCCAAGGCCAAGCGGATGGGAGTCCGTGAGGTCGAGGTTCGCGTCAAGGGCCCGGGATCCGGGCGTGAATCCGCGATCACCGGTCTGAGTTCGTCGGGGCTGCTGGTGACCGCCGTCGAGGATCACACGCCGATTCCCCACAACGGCTGCCGCCCCCGAAAGCAGCGCCGCGTCTGACGAATACCCGGATGGACGGGATGGAAGGTCCGGTCGGTGCAGCAGCAGGAACCGATCCCACGACCGTGAAACCCGACCATGCACTGAACCGAACGGTTTCCTGCTGGCAATGGAGAAGAAGACAATGCATGTTCGCTGGAGAGGATTGGAACTTCCCGCACGCGTGGAACTCGACGAGCAGTCATCGACCGACACCTTCGGCCGATTCACCGTCGAGCCCTTCGAGCGAGGATTCGGCACGACCATCGGCAACAGCCTTCGCCGGATCCTGTTGAGCTCCATCGAGGGAGCTGCGATCACAAGCATCCGCATCAAGGGCGTCGAGCACGAGTTCACCACGATTCCCGGGGTCATGGAGGATGTCTGCGACATCATCCTGAACATCAAGGGCATCGTCGTCAGTCACTCCGGTGACGATGACAAGGTGGTCCGGCTGTCCGCTTCGGGGCCCGGTGAGGTCACTGCGGACCTGATCGAAGCGGATCCGTCGATCACGGTGCACAATCCCGAGGTCATCATCGCAACGCTCACCGAGCCGATCGACTTCGAGATGGAGATGACGGTGTCCACGGGTCGTGGCTATCGACCAGCGACCGAGAAGCATCTCCGCAGCAGTGAAGATCAGGTCATCGGCGAGATTCCGGTCGATTCGCTCTTCAGCCCGGTCCGCCGGGTGAGGTACCGCGTGGAGGACACGCGTGTCGGCCAGAAGACCAACTACGACCGTCTGATCCTGGATCTCTGGACCGACGGGACCATCTCTCCGGAGATGGCCATGGTCGAATCGTCCAAGATTCTCCGCAAGCACCTCAACCCCTTCGTGCAGTACTTCGAACTGGGGGACGAGCGGATCTCCGAGGAAGCCTCCGCGGCCGCGGCCATGGACGACGAGCTGATCCGGAAACTGGACATGCGCACCGACGAACTTGATCTGACGGTGCGTGCCCGCAACTGCCTCGATTCCGCACAAATCGAGACCGTGGGCGAACTCGTGAGCAAGACCGACCAGGACCTCCTGTCGGTTCGAAGCTTCGGTCGCACGTCGCTGCGTGAAGTCAAGCGGCGACTCGAGGAACTCGGTCTCACGCTCGGCACTCCGCTGCCGGACGGCTACGAGGTCAAGAAGTCCGAACACAGTGAGGAATCGGCCGTGGAGGCCGTCATCATCGAGGACTGAGGTTCGACCTCGGTCCGGGAGAGCGTCACATGCGCAATCGAATCAACGGAAAGCAGCTGAATCGCAAGAGCGAGCACCGGAAGGCCATGCTCAAGAACATGGCGTCGGGTCTGTTCGAACACGGTTCCATCGAGACGACGATGCCCAAGGCCAAGGCCGTGCAGCCGTTCGTCGAGAAGCTGATCACCATCGCCAAGCAGGATTCCTTCCACGCCCGTCGGCAGCTGGAATCCAAGCTGAACGATCGCAAGATCCATGCGTGGGTGGCCGATCCCAACGTGCCCGACAGTCGCAAGGAGAATCCCTACTTCGACCTGCCGTCCGAGGAGGACATCAAGTTCAACCGGTACGGTGAAGTGAAGAAGGCTCCCCGCCTCGTCCAGCACATCCTCACCAATGTCGCACCCCGCTTCGCGGACCGCGACGGTGGCTACACCCGGATCATCAAGACCGGCCGGCACCGACTCGGTGACGGAGCGGATCTGGTCCTGCTGCAGCTGGTGGGTGAGGAGGAGGGCTCGGAGGTCAGCTCCGGCACCATGACCGGACGTCGGCGTCAGGCGGATCGCCGCGAGGCGTTCGCCGCGTCCCTCGGACCGGTCGCCGCGACCGAGACCGAGGAGGCTCCCGTCGAGGAAGCTCCGGTCGAGGAGCCCGAGGCCGTGGAAGAGACCCCCGTCGAGGAGCCGGCCGTCGAGGCCGAGGCATCCGCCGACGAGGCTTCCGGCGAGGCCGAGGGCGGAGAAGAGACCGACGAGAAGGCATCCGAGTAAGCCCTCGCGGCTCCAAGAGACACCACACGGCCGTCCCCCCGGGGGCGGCCGTGTTCATTGGTGGGTACACTGCGATCGATGAGCAACGAGATCGACCAACTTCAGCTTGAGGCCATCGCCGCCCTCGAAGCCGCCTCGGATCCGCAGGCGGTGGAGGCGTGGCGAATCGAATACCTCGGCTCCAAGGGACGGCTCAAGGAGATGATGTCCCGAATGCGTGACCTGCCGGCCGAGGAGCGGCCGGTCTTCGGACAGCGCATGAATGCATTGAAGCAGTCCCTCGAGGCGGCATTCGAGGCCGGCAGGGCCGGGACGTCGTCCGTTTCGTCCGGACCGCCCATCGACGTGACGGAACCCGGCATTCCGGCGCGTGGCGGCAAGCGCCACGTGCTGACCCGCACGATCGACGAGATCGTGGAGGTCTTCGGTCGCATGGGGTTCTCGGTCGCCGAGGGGCCCGAGGTCGAGGACGAATGGCACAACTTCAATGCGCTCAACATTCCCGCTGACCATCCGGCCAGGGATCCGATCGACAACTTCTTCCTGTCGGGCGACCGCATGCTGCGATCCCAGACTTCGACGGTCCAGATCCGGGTGATGGAGCAGTCACCGCCTCCATTGAAGATCATCTCGGTGGGCCGCGTGTATCGTCCCGACACCCATGACGCCACGCACTACAGCATGTTCCATCAGGTGGAAGGGCTGTGCCTGGACCGTGGGGTGACCATGATCGATCTGAAGACCGTCCTGTTCCAGTTCGCCCGGGCCTACTTCGGCCCCGAGGCGGAGGTCCGGATGCGTCCGAGCTTCTTCCCGTTCACCGAGCCGTCCGCCGAGGTGGACATGAAGATGCAGATCCGGGGCCAATGGCAGTGGGTCGAGCTGGGTGGGTGCGGCATGGTCGATCCGAACGTGCTGCAGGCCGTCGGCATCGACCCCGAGGAATGGACGGGGTTCGCGTTCGGACTGGGGATCGAGCGCATTGCGATGCGACGCTACGGTATTTCCGACATCAGGCATCTTTACGAGAACGACGAGCGGTTTCTCCGCCAGTTCTAGGGAGCAATTTCATGACCCCTTCGGCATTCGTTGAGGGACCCGACGAGACCCCGACCCGCAGCGTCATTCCCACCGTGCTCGGGGTGATCGGGATCATCTATGCGTCATTCGGGCTGCTGTGCAACCTCACATCGTTCTCGAACGCCGAGATCGACATCCCGTGGTCCTTCACCATCATCAGCTTCGTGCTGACCCTGCTGATGAGCCTGTGGCTGCTCTGGGGATCGATCAGCCTGCTTCGACGCCGACCATCGTCCCGCGGCAGTCTGCTGTCGTGGTCGTTCGTCTGGATCGTCGTGACCCTCGGCCTGACGGCCTGGTGGGCACAGTACATCGACCAGACGGTCGATCTGCTGGTTGCCCAGGAACAGGAAGCCATGGCCGGGAACGAGTCCACGCCTCAGGTCTCGGAGGAGGATCTGCAGTACTTCATCTCCATCGGGGTCTACGCCATCACGGCCATCAATCTGGTCATCGATCTGCTGTGGCCGGCGATCCTGCTCATCTTCCTGAACACGCCCGGCATGCGGGAAGACAGTGAGACGTGGCACACCGACGGCTCCCCGGAGCATGGGCATGCCTGATGCGGGTTTCCTCGATGAGCTCGCCTGGCGAGGCATGCTTCACCAGACGACGGACGACGATGGCCTGCCGGCGTTCCTGTCCGAACCCGGGCGTGTCGCCTACTGCGGATTCGATCCCACTGGATCCAGTCTGACGATCGGCAACTTCGTGGCCATCAAGCTGCTTGCCCACTGGCAGCGGTGCGGTCACACGCCGATCGTGCTCATGGGAGGCGGGACCGGTCTCATCGGCGATCCCTCCGGCAAGGATGCCGAACGCCAGCTGCTGGATGCCGGGCAGGTGCAGGCGAACGTCGATTCCTGTCGTCGGATCTTCGAGCGCGTGCTCGACTTCGATCCGGCGAAGCCGAACGCGGCCAGAATCGTCAACAACGCGGACTGGCTCTGCGGCCTCGGCTACGTCGACATGCTGCGAGACGTGGGCAAGCACTTCTCCGTCAACATGATGATCCAGAAGGACTCCGTCCGTGATCGACTGGAGAACCGGGAGCAGGGGATCAGCTACACCGAGTTCTCGTACATGATCCTGCAGGCCTACGACTTCCTGCATCTGCGACGGAGCGCGGAATGCACCGTCCAGATCGCCGGATCGGACCAGTACGGCAACATCGTGGCCGGGATCGACCTCATTCGCCGCGAGTTCGTCGACCAGGAGGACGACGTGCCGCGGGGATACGGCATCACCGCACCGCTGATCACGAAGGCGGACGGGACGAAATTCGGCAAGACCGAGTCCGGTGCCGTCTGGCTCACCGCCGACCGCACCAGCCCCTACGCCTTCCACCAGTTCTGGCTCAATACGTCCGACGCCGATGTGGGTAAATACCTCCGCTGGTTCACGTTCCTGTCACGGGAGGAGATCGAGGATCTGGAGGCGAGGCATGCGGAGTCGCCGCAGCAGCGTCTGGCCCAGAACGTCGTCGCGGACGAGATGACCCGGATGATGCACGGAGAAGCGGAGCTGGATCGGGCCCGGGCCGCCGCCGGTGCCTTGTTCAGCGGTGATGTGGCGGGGCTCGACGAGGGGCTGCTGGAGGAGGTGTTCGTCGATGTGGCGGGTTCCGATCATCAGGCCGCGGACCTGCGGGGTGACGGACTGCTGCTGCTGGATCTGCTGCCGGAGACCTCATTGGCCGGCTCCAAGCGGGAAGCCAGGGAGTTTCTCTCCAACGGTTCAATATCGATCAACGGAACCAAGGTCGACAAGGCATCGGCGCTCGAACACCGCATCGGACCGGATGATCTGCTGCACGGCCGCATGATCCTGATCCGTCGTGGCAAGAAGACCTGGCACGCGACCCGCTGGTCCTGATCAGGGCGTGTCCGGGGTGGCCGGATTCGCCGTCGGGATCCGACTGATCTCGATCGCGACTTCCGGAGCGGTGTTGCCTTCGACCGAAGCGGTCACCGCAGCTCCCGTTCCGTCGGGAGACAAGGCAAGGAAATAGGCCACCGGTTTGGTGGTGATGCCCTGTTCAAGTTCGAGGCTTGTCAGAGGCACGATTGCGACGACCCGCGTGCCGTCTCCGGACTCGAGCTGTTCGGCGAGCTCGGTTCCCGCCTCGACCTGGACCGATCGCAGAAGCGCATCCGGCAGGGCGACATTGAACGACGTCATGGCGTCCGGATTCACAAGTATCTGCACGTACACCTTGTCCAGCGTGATGCTGCGGTTGCGGGCGACCAGTCGGAAGGACACCCGGGCCGTGGCGGGTTCGATCTGCACGTTCGACAGGGGGACGTCGCTCTTGGGCAGTTGAAGACTGCCGTTGACGGTGTGGAGGATTCCCGGTTCCAGTCGCTGGATGTCCTCGGCGTCGACCACCGCCTCGAGCACTGGATTCTCGGGAAGCTTGTCGGCCTCGTTCTTGGGGAGCGTGATGGTCGCCTGTTCGGGACTGACCACGGAGTCCTGGACGAGGGTTCCTTCGGGCGTGCTGGCCCGGACCACGGCATTCACGGTCACGAGTTCGGTGATGTCGATCTTGAAGCTGGTCGGTTCGACCGCATCGATGGAGACACCGGTCTCCCGAACCCCGGGAATCGAACGTATCTCGGCGGCAAGATCCTCGAAGGTGTGGGCTCCGTTGCCCGCCGGGCTCGTGATGGCCAGCGATTCGTTCTGAAGCAGCGTCCGCATCTTGTTGATGGCACTGTTCGGGCCTCCGAGCTGGAGCGTGACTTCCGTGTAGGGAGGATCGACCACGTAGTGGCGGCTGTTGGTCGGAGTGAAGTCCAGTCGCGTCTGGATGGTGGTGTCTTCGCTGGTGTAGTCTTCGGCCACCAGCCAGATGAGCAGGGCGACGATCGACACGAGAACGAGGCTGAGGATGTCGGTGCGGCGGCTCACGTGTGCTCCTCCGTGACCTGCTCGTCCCGGTCGTCCTCGGCTGCGGATGATTCCGGATTGGCGGACAGATGGACCCGCAGGGCGTCGCGGACCTCGTCCGCCTTGAGACCGGTCTCCAACCGTCCGTCGACACCGATGCTGACCATGCCGGTCTCCTCGCTGACCACGATGACGACGCAGTCGCTCTCTCTGGCCATGCCGAGCGCGGCCCGGTGCCGGGAGCCGAACTTGGCGGCAAGTGATCCTTCCTCGGCAAGCGGGAACTGGACGCCCGCGGCGACGATGCGGTTGCCGCGGACCACGACACCGAGGTCGTGCAGCGGACTGCTGGGCCAGAAGATCGATTCAAGGAGCCGGCTGCTGATGGTGGCATCGATCTGCTGCCCGCCCTCAACCAGACCGCCCAACTGGACATTGCGTTCGATTGCGATGATGGCTCCGAATTGATTCCGGCTCAGGAAGTCGGCGGCGTCGGAGATGGCGTCGATGGTCTTGACCTGTTCGACGCCTCCCCAGCGGATGAACTTGGTCTGTCCGATTCGGATGGCGGCCTGCCGGAGTTCCGGTTGGAAGATCACGATCAGCAGGACGGCGAGGAGGCCAACGAAGTAGTTGAGGATCAGCTGCAGTCGCCCGAAGGACTCGGTATTGACCATCACGAGCCACAGCACCATGAGCACCACGCCGAGCACGCCGAGTCCTCGAATCACACCGGCGCCGCGGGTCCCTTGGAGAAATCTGAAAACGAGGTACACCCCGATCCAAATCACCGCCAATTCGATGAGGATCTCCCAGAATGCATCCTGAAATAGACTGCTGAGCATGGGGGGCCTGAGGACTCCGGGCTCTCTTCCGATCACAGTATAGGCGGATGAGGCGTGGTCGAAGTCTGCATGCCCCTCCGGGATTGGCTAGGATTCCAACATGAGTCGATTTGGTTCCCAGTACCGTGTCAGCCGATCCACCGGGGTCTGTGCCGCGACCGGCGAGCCGATTGAGCCCGGTTCGCCCTGTGTGGCCGCCCTCTGCGATGACGAAGAGGCCGTGCTCAGTCGGGTGGACTACTCGATCGAAGCCTGGGAGGCGAATCCCCGCCCCGAAGGGATCTTCAGTTTCTGGAAGACCAGGATGCCCGAGAAGGGCGAGAAGCAGAAGGTGTTCGTGGACGATCAGGTTCTTCTGGACATCTTCGAGCGGCTGGGGGAGGACGATCGGGAGGACCGGCTGGCGTTCCGATTCGTTCTGGGTCTGATTCTTCTCCGCAAGCGTCTCTTTCGTCACGAGTCCCAGCGAAAGGAGCAGGACGGCGACCGGATCGTCTGGCTGCTCAAGCCGAAGGGGGCCGGTGCCGATGCGCCGTTGGTGGAACTCCTGAATCCCGGAATCGGGGATGAGGACATTCTTTCGCTGAGCGAGCAGCTCGGTGACGTGCTGCAGGGAGACCTCTAGTCGATCGTTCGCGTTCGAGATCGTGCCTGATTGCGGGGGCGATGCTGGGCATCGTCATCCTGTCGGGGTGCGGTCCGAAGATGTCGACCGGAGAGATCCCGCCGGGAACGCCTCCGGACTGGTCGTCGGTCGTGCTTCGTTGGAACGAACGAGCGGATGCCATCGAATCGCTGTACGCCCGGGGCATCTTCGAGGCCCGCTGGGTGGAGGACGATGGGGCACGACGATTCGAACAAGGCGATCTCGACATCTGGTACCTGCAGGACGACCGTCTTGCGACTCGGATTTCGAAGTTCGGGGAGACCTACGCGGTCACGGGCATGAACGCACTGCACCACTGGATCTATCTCGATGGTGATGAGAGCGTTCTCTACGTCGGTGATCGGGATTCGGGCCCGGTGGGGGACTTTCGGACGATTCCGGTGAATCCCGACTTCTACCGTGTCGTCCTCGGATTGGGGCATCTGCAGGTGCGGCACGAGCCGAACGTCACCTGGGATGCCGGTGCGGCCGCATGGCGAATCGATCTCGGATCCGGTTCGCCCGCGATGCCGTCTGCGCTATGGATCGAACCCGACGCCGCGTACCCGATGCGGTTCGAGTTTGGTCCCGGTCAATCCGATCGACGGCTTCGTGTCGAGTACGATTCGGCACGGACCCGGGACATCGCCCTTCCCGGGCGACCGGTCACCTCGTATCCGCGTTTTTCGAATTCGTTGAAGATCGTCCTGTACGTGCAGAATGAAGTCCGAAATTCAAGTCTGATCGTGCTCGATCAGATGACGACCGACGTGCACGATGAACCGGTCGATCGAGTCTTCGATCTGGAGATCATGCGAGGCGGTCTGAGTCCGGATCGTGTGGAACGCCTGCAGCCTCAGGCGAATCCGGCGGAGTCCACGCCGTGATGAAGCGGGCGATTCGGCTGGTGGTGCTGCTGGTGCTGGCGGGCCTGCACGGGTCGGCATTTGCCGATGCAGAGCGTCCGCTGCTTGCGGCCGGGTCCGACGAACACATCTGGTTTCTTGTCGCCAGCGAACTGGAAGCCGATCGCTGGGATCTGTGTCACGGAACCCGCCGGTCGGGTGCCTTCTCCTACCGGATCGTGCGGCGTCTGGCCGCGCCACCGAAGGCGGTCGGGGCCTGGGGCAACACGGTGTGGATGCTGCTGCCGTCGCCGCATGCCGACGGCCGGACCTTCGATGTCTACCAGTTGGGTGCGGTCTATCAGCCTTCACTGGAAATGGATCTGATCGAGCCTCGGGAGGGCATGGGGCCATTGCCTCCGCTCAAGGGGTTCGATTCGGTCGACTTGCTGACGGGCACCTCCACCGGTCCTCTGGTCATCGGCTCTCTGGACGGGCAGACCGTCGCCCAGCGTCTGATCCTTGGAAAGTGGGTGGAGGTGACGCTGCCCAAGCCCCGGCGGGACTGCTCCTCGGTGCTGGCCGTGGGAAGCGACGGATCCGGTGCGATCGTTGTCGCATTTCAGTGCGGTGATGTCGTGGAGTCCTGGATTCAATCGGAAGAAGCCGACTGGAGGAAGATCGGGAAGCCGGTCAGCGGCCGGTCCGTCGGTCTGGTGGCCGTGGATGGTGTTCCCGTGCTGGCGACGGTTGGTTCCCGGCAGAAGATCGTCTTCCAGTACCTTCAGGCGGGTGAGCCGGTCGAACTGGCGGTCGTTCCGCAGCCCAGCGGTTCGTGGAACATGATGGGACTGACCGGTAGCATCTTCATGCTGGCCTTCGGTGACGATGGATTGTCCGCCGAGGTCGTTCAGGCTCCCGCCGGCGGGGTCCGCAGTCTGGAAATCGATCCCCCGACACGCATTGCGGCGTCGAGCATCTGGTCGATCGCGGTGGCAATCGGCCTTGCGAGCATGGTGGTGATGATCATCGTGCTGTCCAGAGGGGGAGACATCGCAAGCAGTTCCATACCAGACGGTTACATCCCGATGTCCCCCGTGGCGAGGTTGGCGGCACTGGGGATCGACCTTGTTCCGGGCCTTCTGGCGTTCTATCTGCTCTTTGGCGGTACCACTCGGGATCTGGTTCGGGTGCCCATGATGAGCCTTGGCGGAGACGAGGTGACCGCCTACGCACTGCTGGTGCTGGTCACCATCGTCTGGTGCCTGATCTGGGAGGCCGGAACCGGAGCCTCTCTGGGAAAGTGGGCCTGTGGTGGGCAGGTGCGTTCGACGAAGGGCACGCGAGCGCGTTTCCGGCAGCTGCTCGTTCGAAATCTGGTCAAGGGGCTGGTGCTGCTGGTCCCCCCGCTGGCGGTGCTGACGCTGCTTCATCCCAATCAGCAGGGGCTGGGAGATCTGCTGGCCAGAACCGTGGTGGTGCGTCCGATTGCACCGCCGGTGGATCAAGTCTGATCCTTCTCCTCATGCGGTGAAATCCTCGCTGCCGATACAAAGAACACCGGTGCATGGAGGCACCGGTCCTGTCTCATGGAATCGCTGCGTCGATTCCCAGCGAGGACGAAAATGGCCAAGGATCGGCCCAAGAAACGCGATTCGATGCGTCCAGACGACGAAAACCACGATTCCCTGGTGACCTACGAGTCCCGGGAGCCGTCGGTGACATCCACTGCGATTGGAGACGGTACAACGCGTCGGGTCTGGCCTCTGCTGCTGCTGGTCGTCGGCGGCGCCTTCACCGCCCTTGCCTTGTGGTCCTGGTCATCAACCGTCGGTGCGATCGGTCCCGCGGAATACCTCGAGCGGGCGGATGCGGCCATGCGCCGTGGTGATCTGCACATCATGCGGAACAACCTCGAGTCCTTCGGGGGGCAGTGGCTGCATGAATCGGACCCGCAGGAGCAGGCCACCTACTACCGACTTTCCGGTGACTGGGTCAGCATGTGGCAGCAGGTCAACGGAATTGACGAGCAGGAGAACCATCAGCGCATCGTTCGAAACTACGAACAGGCGGAGGCATTGGGCGGATTGATCGATGATGCCGCGCTCGAACGGTGGGCCATGGCCACCATCGGAGCCGGCACTCCGATGTCGACCAGAGGATTTCTGGATCGCTTGCGAAGGTTCGATCCGGAGCAGTTTCCCCATGCTGCCCAGCGGGTGCATCGCGTGCATCGCGCCTGGATCCATGCCGTGCTGATGAATTCCGGACCTCTCGACATCGATGTCCTGAAGGAATTGACTGCATTCCGCGAGGCTGCCGGGGCCACCGGAGAGGACCGGCGGTGGGCGGCGCTGCGGATGGCGGAGCACCGCCTCGCCACCGGGCGCGTG
>CAJWBW010000008.1:0-14590 GCA_913020415.1 uncultured Phycisphaerae bacterium
AGCCGTCGGACGGGCTCTAACAACACGCGCGGAGGGACTCGAACCCCCAACCCTCGGTTCCGAAGACCGATGCTCTATCCAATTGAGCTACGCGCGCAGGGGAAGCAGGAAGTGTATCCGAAGCCACTGGGGGTTGCCGGGAGGGATTCCCGGTCATGGCAGATCGGGGTGGAAACGCCACGGGCGTCGAGTGGCAAGATCCTCCGGGGGCACGAGCGTGTCCCTGATCGACCGGACGAGCGTCGGCATTCCCCGGCCGGTCTTCGCGGAGACGACGGCGTCGGCGTCCTCTCTCGCGGCGAGGTCCGATTTGGTTCCGATTCGCAGGTCCGGGGTCCGGGGAAGATCGGGCCACTGGTGCTCGCCGTCGGCGGCGGCAATCAGGAGGTCGGCCTGCGTCACCAGCCGTCGGGCCAGTTCGACCGCCCGTGTTTCGACGGGGTCGTCGGTGATTCGGATCCCCGGGGTATCGAACCAATGGACGACCAGCCCGGCGCAGTCCACCTCCGCGGAGACGAAGTCCCGGGTCGTGCCCGGTGCGTCACCGGTGATGACCCGATCGCGTCCCGCGAGCGCATTGAGCAGGGTGCTCTTTCCGATGTTCGGCTCGCCGACCACCACCACCCGAGGTGGGTGCAGCAGATGGTTCAGTCGCCGTGATCGCGCGTCGTCCTCGGGCGTCCAGGTGCACTTGGTTTCCCAGTTCACGGGTTGGTCAAGCAGCAGATCGACGGCCAGTGGAGACGTGGCGGTCGCGAGCGTGGCGAGCATCGCGGCCTGGACCCCGTCGGCGGCCTCCGGCCACCGACACCCCGACGCACCGGATGCAGGGACGTTGCGTTCAGCGAGCCAGTGCAGAAGACGCTGTCGCACCCGGGGGCCTCCGTGCGGCATGATCTGGGCCGTGGTGGCATCGATTCGCACCACCAGGCAGTCGTCGATGCCACCCGGGCTGGCGAGTCTGACGACGCCTTCGGGCCAGCCGACGGCGGGCGTGAGTTCATCGAGGATGGTGTCGACATCCCCTTCGAGTTGGAGGATTGCGATCGCACCGGGGGAGGGCGAGGTCAGGGTGCGTACGACCGGCATGTGATTCAGTCGTCCCCGCCGTCGGCAGCCAGAACCTGCTGGGCGGCGATGGTGATCCCGGCCAGGGTCAGATTCGGCACGATTCGGTCGATGAGTTCGTCGTCGGAGAACAGCGTCCGGGCATCCCCACCGGTGGCGATCACCATCGGGTACGCCCCGTAGCGGAGCGCGTAGAGCTCCACAAGTTGTCGAACGGCTCCGCGAATCCCGTGGTACACCCCGTGCAGCATGGCCTGGGTGGTCGAACGTCCGAACGGGTCCTCGTCCGGTTGCGTGAACTCGACGTCCGGCAGGGCATCGGATCCCCGGTGCATGGCGTCCATCTGCATGGACGCACCGGGAGTGATGGCGCCGCCGTGGAAGGTGCCTTCGCCGTCGACGAAGTCGATGGTGATGCAGGTTCCCGCATCGACGATCACGCAGGCCTGCTTGGCCGTGTTCCACGCCGCCGAGGCATTCAGCAGTCGATCGACGCCGGTGAGCGTCTCCGGGTCCAGTTCCTCGGAAATGGGAATGGGCAGGTCCCGGCCGATGCGATACGGCGTTTCTGACAACTGGTCGGTCAGCATTGAGGCGAGGGTGTCGGCGGTGCTGTCGTTCACCGACGCCAGCAGGACCGCCTTGGGGGTGCCGTCGGGCAGGTAGGACCACCAGGTTACGACCTGGTCGATGATTCCGGCGTGGTCATCGTTGGTCAGGCTGACGACATCGGTCAGTTCGCCGGAGACGTGGCGTCCCATCTGGGTGCGGGTGTTTCCGACGTTCATCGCGATCAGATTGATGGAAGCAGACATGATTCGCAGTGTATGGGAAGCCGGCCGATCGTGGCCGATCGACGGCGAGCCGGGTATGCTTCTCCGCATGAGCGAAGCCGTGACCGCCAACATTCTCGATGGTCGTGAACTGGCCGATCAGGTCCGTCAGGGGCTGGTCGATCGGATTGCGCAGCTGGCCGACGCCGGGAATCCCGTCCGGCTCGACGCGGTCATCTGCGGCGGCAACGACGCCGGGTCGGTCTATGCGGCCAGTCAGGCCCGTACCTGCGGACAGATGGGCATGGAGTATCGGTTGCACGAGTTGCCCAAGGATGTCTCGCAGCAGCAGCTGCTGGACGTCGTCGAAGGCCTCAACGATGCACAGGATGTGCATGCGATCATGGTGCACATGCCGTTGCCCGAGGGCGTGGATCCCGACGTGGTCCAGTCGGCCATCGATCCCGACAAGGATGTGGAAGGTGTGAATCCCGCCAACATCGGCAACGTCATCTACGGCCGTCGCAGTCTGCTTCCCTGCACTGCGTTGGCGGTCATGACGATGATCGAGTCGACCGGTGTGCCCATCAAGGGATGTCTGGCCGTCTGCGTCGGTGCGAGTCGGATCGTCGGTCGACCGGTTGCCGTCCTCCTCATGCAGGCCGAAGCCACCGTCGTCTCGACGAACGTGCATACGCCCGATCTGGCCTCGATGACCCGGCAAGCCGACATCATCGTGTCCGCCGCGGGAGTTCCATCGCTGGTGACGGGTGACATGGTTCGTCCCGGTGCCGTGGTGATCGACGTCGGAATCAATCGGATCAAGGATCCCGCGACCGGCAAGGCGCGCACGGTCGGGGACGTCGATCTGGATTCCGTCGCCAGAGTCGCCTCCTGGGTGTCGCCGGTCCCCGGTGGAGTGGGGCCCGTCACGGTGGCCATGCTCCTTCGAAATACGGTCGAGGCTGCGGAACGTTCGATTCGAAACTGAACTCAGCCGAACAGTCGGCGAGCTGCTTCCTGGTACCGCTCCAGCGTGGTCGAGAGGATTTCCTCGGGCAGCGGAGGTCCGGGAGGGGTCTTGTCCCAGTTTCCGGCTTCCACCAGAGTCAGCAGGTAGTTTCGGACGTACTGCTTGTCGAAGCTGTCCTGATCACGACCGATCTCGTAGTCCTCTGCGGGCCAGAAGCGGGAGCTGTCGGGGGTCAGGATCTCGTCGATGAGCAGCAGTTCGTCGGTGCGATTCCCGTTTTCATCCAGGGCCCATCCGAATTCGAACTTCGTGTCGGCCAGGATGATGCCGCGTTCGGCGGCGTAGTCGCGGCCCCACGAGTAGATCCTGAGTGAGATGTCCCGGAGATGTTCCATCACGTCCCGGCCGGCGATGTCGCAGGCCCGATCGAAGTCGATGTTCTCATCGTGCCCTTCGACGGCCTTGGTGGCGGGAGTGAAGATCGGTTCGTCGAGCCGCTGGCACTGCTGGAGACCTTCGGGAAGCTTGATGCCGCAGACCGATCCATTGTTCCTGTATTCACCCCAGCCGGAGCCGGTGATGCAGCCGCGGACCACGAACTCGACCGGAATGACTTCGGCGGCGCGGCCGAGCATCATTCGTCCTTCGCACTGCGAATAGTGGGACGGATCAAGACCGGGAACGTCTTCGGGTCGGATGCTGAGAAGATGGTCCTTGATGATGTCCTGTTCTCGCACCATGCGGAACCATTCGGTGCTGATGCGGGTCAGTTCGCAGCCCTTGCCGGGGACGGGGTCGGGCATCACGACATCGAAGGCGCTGATGCGGTCCGATGCGATGATGAGGACCGCAGGGGGACGTCCTTCGGCGGCGGGAACTTCGTAGATGTCCCGAACCTTGCCTTGTCGGCGGCCGGGAAGGGGGAGGTCGGTTTCACGAACGGCGTGGTGGGTGGTGGTCATGGGGTGGGATCCTTCTGCTTTTCCTCATTCTATCGCATCCGGGCGGCCTGCGAAACCTTGCGAAACGGCCCGGTGTCGTCACAATGTGAACGCTCAAACGGTCGGCCGGAGCCGACTTCTGATGCCCCCGGTTTCGGACTGGCGACTGCCCATGCTGCGTTTTTCGGTCTACGATCAAGACGGCCCCGCCAAGGACTGGCCGCTGCACCACGCATGTCTCGTGGATCAGGACGATCGGGTCGTTCCGGGGACGATTCGATTCCGCGACGGCTGCATCGAATGCTCCGCCGGCAGTCAGAGGGCGATCGGCCTGCGACTGCTGTACGACACCGGTGAGACGGGCAATTTGGCGATTCAGACCTGTCTGCTTCCGCATCGTGACCATCCCTACCACCTGTCGGTCGAGCTTGCCCGGCACCGGATCGCAACCTTCCTGGTCAAGAGCGAGGAGTGGCAGATGCTCGATCTGAGCATGGAACACCCCGCGATGCGGCAGTGGGAAGAGGCCCGTCAGACGTTGACCAGAGCGCTCGTGGCCCGCGATCCCGCGGTGGCCGAGGGGCACGCCCGGCACGCCCTGTCCCTGGGCATCGAAGCTTCGGAGCGACTGGCCCTGGCCCATGCCGAAATCCTGCTGCACCGTCGGTACCTCAAGCGGCCTGCTTCATCGGGGACGTTGGGGATCCGTCTGGATCCGTCCAAGAAGGGCAAGGCGCTCGAGGAACTGATCCAGACCCAGTTCGATCTGCTGGTCATGCCGCTGCCGTGGTCGAAGCTGGCCCCCCGGCAGGGGCAGTACCACTGGGACGAATGCGATCGATGGATGGGGTGGGCTCAGGACAACGGGGTGAAGGTGGTTGCGGGGCCGCTGCTCGACATGAACGCCGGTGGCCTGCCGCAGTGGGTGTACCAGGGTGGATCGCTCGATTACGAACGTCTCGGCGATTTGGCATACGAGCACGTCTCGATGGTGCTGCAGCGTTACGGTGATGTGGTGGGGATGTACAACATTGCATCGGGGATCAACACCAACGAGCTGTGCTCGCTCGATCGAAAGCAGATGATCGATCTGACCCGGACGCTCGCGGTGCTCATCCGTCAGGGGCGGCGTGGGCGTCGGGTGATGGTTGAGCTTTCGCAGCCCTGGGGGGAGTTCACGTCACGCAATGACCAGGCCATGGCGCCGCTGGTGTATCTCGAACAGCTGATCCAGGAGGGAGTCCGTCTGGATGCCGTGGGAGTGCAACTGCTGATGGGGGACGGGCAGGGAGGAATGGTCAGTCGGGATTTGATGGAGGTCTCACGGCTGCTCGACCGCTTCTTTCTGCTCGAGCTTCCGATCATCCTGTCGAACGTCGGTGCCCCGAGTGAGCAGATCGGAGCGGCGGGTGGATGGTGGCATACCCAGTGGTCGCCGTCCCGGCAGGCGTCGTGGGCGGCGAGGATATTCCCGCTGGCCCTCTCGAAGCCCTACATCGAATCGTTCTTCTGGTCCGATTTCTTCGACCACGAGGACACCATGCCCCCTCGTTCCGGCCTGTTGTCCGTCGACGGGCGGTCGAAGCCGGTGCTGCAGAAGCTTCTTGGAGTCCGCAAGCGGTTCCGCCAGCCGCTGGGACCGCTGAAACTGCCTCCCAAATCCGGCGGCAGCCGGGCTTGAATCGATCCGCGGTCGAGTTCCTGTCGTGTCTGACGGCGTTTGGTGCGGTACTGCTCTGGATGCTGCTCCAGGATCGGATGCCGTGGCCGGATCCCGGGCCCGGGATCTCGGAATCCGCCTGGACCGTCGACCTCGCCACGGCCGGCGATGCCGAACTTCAACTGCTTCCGGGCATCGGTCCGGTGAGATCCCGCGCTATCATTGCACTGCGTGCGAGCCGTCCGGGGATCTGCGTCGAGGATCTGGCGATGGTGTCGGGCATCGGGCCGATCACGGTCCGTCGTCTGGTCGATTCGGGGCTGGTTCGTGGTTCGGGTTTCATCTGCAAAGACCGAGATGACTGAAAGAGAAGCACATCACAGCTGGCTCGATCTGCTCGAACATGATCCGACCGTGGCCGCGTTGGATGCGGCGATGCTCGGCGGTGGTCATGTCCATGCAACGGGCCGATGCGGTTTCAGCACGGTGCTGATCACCGCGCTGCTTCATCGACGCCGACCGATGGCACGGGTGCTGGTGGTGGCCCACCTCGACGACGCCGACGATGCGATGGAGACGCTGCGGTCACTGGGGGTGGAGGCGGTCCGGTTTCCGGCCATGGAGCGATTGCCCGGCGACCGGTCGTTTCGGACGGACCTGCTGGTCGATCGGATCGCGGTGTCGAACATGCTTCGCGAATCGGTCTCACACCCACGGGTGATCGTGGCCCCGGTCCACGCCCTGATGCAGTCGCTGCCGACCGAGGAGGCGCTCGAACGCAGGTACCGAGTCCATCGGGTCGGCGATCGGTGCGATCGGGAGGAGCTGGTCTCGTTTCTGGTCGACGGCGGCTACCAACGCGTGACGGCCATCGAGGAGCCGGGCGAATTCGCACTGCGCGGCGACATCCTCGACGTCTTTCCACGGGGTTCCGTTCCCGCCAGGATCGATCTCGACGACGACACCATCGAAGCCATCTGGACCATCGAGCTCGACACCATGGGGTCCCAGGAACGTCTGGAACGGCTGGATCTGCTCTCGGATCGTGCAATGGATGCCATCGACGAGGCCGGTGACCATCTGATCGACCGGTTGGCGTCGGAGTGCGAACTGGTCGTCGACGATCTGGCCGAGGTCACCGAGCAGGGGCGGAACTATCTGCACCGGCTCGATGATCAGCAGGGAATCGTCAGTGTGGAGGACGTGTTCGCTGGTGCGGGGCATCGACTGGGGTGTGTGGCCACCGTCGTGGATGTCGCATCGCCGGGACGTGACGATGCCTCGATCGAACTTCCGGTGGGGCGCAACGAGCCCTTTGCACAGGATGTGCGTGAAGCGGTTGCGGATCTGCTGGACCGTGCGACGAAGGACGACGTGATCGTGTGCTGCCGGACCACGGGGGATTCGAGCCGGTTCGGTGAACTCCTGGAGGGATGTACCGGGGGTGGTGATCCGGACGGGGTCCGGAACGTGCAGCTCGATCTTCCGCACGGGTTCCACTGGCGTTCCCCGGCGGGTCGATCGGTGGCCGTGCTTGCCTACGACGAGTTCGTGAATCGTGTGCACCTTCGCCGTCGCACCCAGGCCAATCTCGAGGCACGGCCGATGGATGCATTCGTCGACGTGGAACCGGGTGATTTCGTGGTCCACCGTGATCACGGCATCGCCCGCTTCGTCGGTCTGCAGGTGATGGCGAGAGGGGACGGCCCCGAAGAGGAGTTCCTGACCCTGGAGTTCGCACGGAACGCCCGGCTGCACGTTCCGGTGGTCGACATCGAACTGGTTCAGAAGTACATCGGGGCCTTCGGTGGCGAGCCCGACCGATCCGTACTCGGTGGGGCGTCCTGGGCGCGACGCAAGGACAAGGCGGCGGATTCCGTCCGTGCACTGGCTCTGCAGATGCTGGAGATCCAGGCGGCACGCAAGGCCCTCGAGGGCACGTCGTTTCCCGCCGACACCACCTGGCAGCGCGAGTTCGAGGCCGCCTTTCCATGGGACGAGACCGATGACCAGATTTCGGCCATCGAGGCCGTCAAGCGCGACATGGAGTCCTCCCGGCCGATGGACCGGCTGTTGTGTGGAGACGTGGGGTTCGGCAAGACGGAAGTCGCGATTCGGGCCGCCTTCAAGGCCGTCGAGTCGGGGCGGCAGGTGGCCGTGCTGGTCCCGACCACCGTCCTGGCCGAGCAGCACGGCCGAACCATCCGCGATCGCCTGGCCGGCTACCCGTTCCGCGTCGAATCGCTGAGTCGTTTCCGCAACGCGGCCGAGCAGCGTGAAATCCTGCAAGATCTGGCGTCCGGAACCGTCGACGTGCTGGTGGGGACCCATCGACTGCTCAGCGATGACGTCCTCTTCCGCGATCTGGGGCTGGTCGTCATCGATGAGGAACAGCGCTTCGGTGTCGAGCACAAGCAGAAGCTGCTTCATCTCCGTTCGACGGTGGATGTGCTCACCATGACTGCGACGCCCATCCCGCGCACGCTTCACATGTCGATGCTCGGCCTGCGGGACATCTCCTCGCTCACCACGGCCCCGCAGGATCGACGAGCGGTGGTGACCGAACTCATGACCTGGAGCGACGATCGCATTCGTGATGCCCTTCGTCGCGAACTGGCTCGGCAGGGGCAGGCCTTCGTGGTCCACAATCGGGTCCGCGATCTGGACGAGGTTGCGCAGGCGATCCGCCGTCTGGTGCCGGATGCGAAGGTCGTGGTCGGGCACGGACAGATGCGTCCGGCGGAGCTGGAACGGGTGATGTACGACTTCATCAACGGGAAGGCCGACATTCTGGTGAGCACGAGCATCATCGAGTCGGGCATCGACATCCCGACGGCCAACACCATCATCATCGACGAGGCGGACCTCCACGGCCTGGCGGATCTGCATCAGCTCCGGGGTCGCGTCGGGCGGTTCCGGCACCGGGCGTACTGCTACCTCGTCCTTCCGCAGACACGAGTGGCCTCGGAAGTCGCCATGCGTCGCCTGCAGGCGGTCGAGGGGTTCTCGATGCTGGGGGCGGGTTTCCGCATCGCGCTGCGCGATCTCGAGATACGCGGGGCCGGAAATCTTCTCGGGGCCGAACAATCCGGGCACATCGCGGCGGTGGGATACGAGTTGTACTGCCGCCTGCTGGAGCAGGCTGTGCAGCAGCATCAGCGACTGGAGGCGGGAGACGGATCACCGCTTCCCGATCCGACCGCCACCACCATCGATCTCGGGCTGGGGGGGATCGTGCCGGAGGCCTATGTTCCGTCGCCGGTGAGGCGTATGGATGTATACCGGAGGTTGTTCCGCTGTGACGACGAACACGCGCTCGACTCGGTGGTCGAGGACATCATCAGTGCCTACGGGCCCGTTCCGACCCCGGTGCGTCGACTCATCGGTCTGGCCCGGATCAGGGTGCTGGCCATGGTGCACGGGGTACGGTCGATGCGGCGAAGGGATCGTGACGTGATCGTGCGGGCGACGCGGCCCGAGGCGGTCCGGGAATCGCTGGGCGGCCTTCCGGGTCGGGTGAGTCTCGTGCAGACCGGGGGACGGGCCGGAAGCGGGGGTGGGGGGGTGCCGGAGGTCTACTGGCGGCCGGAAGGCGGTCTGGAGGATCTGGACGAGGTGATTTCTCTGCTTTGTCGCGCTCTGGCCAAGGGGTGATGGTCGAGTTGTGGAGACCCGGTCGGAAGGTGACCGATGCAGAGGGAGGAGCATCGAGTCGCTGGAGGCGACCGGGGGCGTGAGTCCCGGCTCCGCGGCTCGCCGGCATCCCGGGAGGATTCCGGCCCTACACGGATTCATTCGATGCTCACCGAAAAGCAACGAGAAGTCCTTCCCACCACCCGTGAATCGGTGACGCACAAGTTCTCCGTCAACGGCTACGAAGGCTATCTGACCATCGGACTGTTCGACGACGGGCAGCCCGGCGAGATCTTCATGAAGATCGCCAAGGAGGGATCCACGCTCTCCGGACTCATTCAGGGGTTCTGCCGCTCGTTTTCGATTGCATTGCAGTACGGCCTCACCGTCGACGACGCCGTGGCCCGGTTCAAGGGCATGCGGTTCGATCCGGCGGGGCCGACTTCCAACCCCAGGATTCCGCAGGCATCGAGCATTCTCGACTACGTCGCAAGGTACCTCGAGGATCAGTTCGGTGAGGCGGCCCGATCCGACGTGGCCTGACGACGTCCGTTTCATCCAACAGAAAAATGACAGCGAGCCCCCGGGGGGCTCGCTGTCTTGTTGTTGCATTGTCTGCTTAGTCCGCTTCGGTCGTCTCGGCGGATTCGGTGCCCGCATCATCTTCGGACGGCTGGCCGCCCTCGGAGGATTCCTCCGGGGTCTCGGCGGCCGCTTCGACTTCCTTGATGATGAGGTTGCCCTCGTCGTCGAACTCCATCTCGTCGCGCTCCTCCAGCGGCTGATCGGGCTCGACCACCACGGTGATCTCGGTTCGCAGGTCCTTGTCGAACTGGATGGGCACGGGGTAGGTGCCGATGCGACGGATGGCGGCGGCCAGACGAACGGATCGTGCACCGACGTCGAGGCCGTTGGACTGCAGTGCGTCGCAGATGTCCCGCTGGGTGACCGAACCGTACAGGACGCCCTGGTCGTTGCAGCTTCTGGTCAGGGTCAGGGTGACTTCGACCATCTGCTCCAGCAGGTTCTCGCGGGCGCTGCGGAGGCTGGCCAGTTCGGCCATGGCCTTGGCCCGGTCCTCTTCGAGCATCGCAATGCGCGATGCGGTGGGTACTTCGGCGAATCCGTGGGGAAGCAGGTAGTTGCGGGCGTATCCGCGCTTCACGCGGACCACGTCCCCGACGATGCCGAGGTGTTCGATGTTCTTCAGCAGAAGCAGTTCAATGTGCCGTGCCATGATGTCGCTGTCCTTTCGGGAAAGTTGAGGAGTCCGCAGGCGCGCGGACCCCAGCGGGCTGGGTTGTCGACCCCGGAGGGGTCAGAACGGAATCTCGTCCTCCGGGACGGATTGGGGGGCTGCGGACGTCTGGGAGGGGGCGTCGCCTCCACCGCTGCGACTGTCCACGAACTGGAAGTTCTCGATCACGACCTTGAGCTTGGATCGGTTGTTGCCGTCGCGATCCTGCCACTGGTCGAGCTTCAGGCGCCCCTCGATGAAGACCGGGCGTCCCTTGCGAAGGTACTGGCCCATGACCTCGGCAGTCCGCCCCCATGCTTCGCAGTCGACGAACGTCGTCTCCTCACGATTCTCGTCGTTGACCCGGTACTGACGGTTCACCGCCAGTCCGACGTTGGCCACGGACATGTTGCTCGGGGTCTTCTTCAATTCGATGTCTCGGGTCAGGTTTCCCATCAGGAAGACCCTGTTCAGATTGCCGGCCATCTTTCGTTCCCTCCTTGGGTGGGGTCGGTGGGCTATCTCGTTGATGTCCCTCGGCCACCATGGTAGCCGAAGGTCGGTGCTCGATCGGGAGTGAAGCGAATCAGTCGCTCTGCGGCGTTTCCTCTTCCGCGGGGGCTGCTTCAGCGGCGGGGGCCTCTTCGGTGGCGGTGGTCGATTCGGGAGCCGCCTCCTGGGTCTCCGGGGTTCCACCGATGGTCACCGACGAGCTTCCATCGCCGAACTCGGATGCGGACAAAGCCTGTTCGCTGCGGAGCTTGATCTCGTCGGCCAGGGCTTCGCGGCCTTCGGCGGCCTCGATGTCCTCGGCGTTGAGATGATCCGCGCGGATGACCAGGGATCGAAGCAGCTGTTCGGAGAGGTTGCAGCTCCGTTCGAGATCGGCCACGCGGGACGGCTCGCAGCGGAAGTAGGTCAGGAAGTAGACGCCTCGCTTGTTGCCCTTGATCTCGTAGGCGAGACGGCGATCGTCCCACTTCTTGAAGCTCACGACCTCGGCGTCGGCCCGTTGCAGCAAGGCCATGACGTGGTCGGTCGCCGACTGGAGATCGGAGATCGTGTTCTGGGGAAAGAGGAACATGCCCTCGTACATTCGTTTGGTGTTGTCGCTCATTGGAATCCTCTTCATCGATCCGCCGCGGCCGGAAATGGCTCAGGCGGGGTTGTATTCGTTCATGGTGCGTGTGGCCCCCTCGAGGATCCAGCACGCGGTGGCGTCCGCCGCCCGGTCGCAGGCGGCGTCGATGGTGTCTTGCTCGTCGGGCCGGAACCGTTCCAGCACGTGCTTCTCGAGAGGCTGTCCGTGTCGGGGAGCATCGATCCCGATGCGCAGCCTGCTCCATGCGTCCGTGCCGAGGTGGGAGGAGATGTTCGCGAGGCCGTTGTGACCACCGCTTCCGCCTTCGGTCCGGAGGCGGATCGCTCCGCACGGCAATGCCACGTCGTCGACGATCACCAGCAGGTCATCCGCGGGCGTCATCTTGTAGAAGCGGATTGCCTCGGCGACCGATTCGCCGGAGCGGTTCACGTAGGTGGTCGGCTTCAGGAGCATGACCTTCTCGTCCCCGTCCATGGTTTCGATCGTCGAGCCGTGGAAGCGGCTTCGGGCCACTTCGCCGGGAGCGATGCGGCGCGCCAGGCGGTCGACCACCTCGAACCCAACATTGTGCCGGGTTCGGTCGTATTCGACGCCTGGATTGCCGATGCCCACGATCAGCTTCATGGTTGGTTCCTCGTCGCGGTGATCAGCCTTCGCCGTCGCCGTCCCCTTCGTCGTCACCCTTGTCCTTGCTGATGACCTCCGGCTCGGCGCCATCGGCATCCACGCCGGCTTCCTCGCCCTCGGCTTCCTCTTCCTTGACCAGGGTGATGTGCAGGATGTGCTTCTCCGCCTCGAGGGTGGTGGTCACGCCACTGGGCAGTTCGAGGTCGCCGACCGAGAGGACCTCGTCCATCTCGGTGATGTCGACGCGGATCTCGTTGGGGATGTCGCTGACCTTGCATTCCACCTCGATCTCGGTCCGTACGACCTCGAGCATGGCGCCGGCCTCTCCGGCCAGCTTCGGGGTGCCGACGGTGGTGATCGGCACGTTGACGGTCACGACCTGATCGAGATTCACGCGGGTGAAGTCGATGTGGATGACGTTGTCGCCGAGGTAGCCGAACTGGAGGTCCTTCACGAGGCAGGTCTCACTGCTGCCGTCCACGGTCAGCTTCAGGACCCGCTGGCCGTCGTGGAGGTGCTTCAGCAGTTCCTTCTCGTCGATGCTGATGGACATGGGACTGGCGCCCTGTCCGTAGATCACTCCCGGCAGGCGTCCGGACTTCCGGAGTCGCTGGGCGAACCTGGTCCCGGTCCGCTCGCGAAGCTCGGTCTCGAGGGTAATGGTGTCGTTGCTCATCTGATGCTCTCTTTCGTCTTCAAATCACCGTCCCGACCGTTCGGAGACGGATGCAAGTTCATCGCTTCGTACCGGTTCCCCGCTGGAACAGCGCGGAGACGGACATGTCGTGGTGGATCCGATGCACGGCTTCGCCGAGCAGGGATGCCACGCTGAGGTTGACCAGTTTGTCCCGGATGGGATCGAGCCGCCCGTCGTCGGGGATCGAATCCGTGACGACGATTCTGGAAATCGGTGCCTCGGCCAGGCGTTCGAAGGCCAGTCCGACGAGGACGGGGTGCGATGCGGCGGCGATCACGGAGCGTGCGCCCCGGTCCATCACCAGCTTGGCCGCTTCGCAGATGGTCCCCGCGGTGGAGATCATGTCGTCGACCATCAGGACCGTGCGTCCCTGCACGTCGCCGATGAGATTCTTCGAGGCCACCTTCATGCCCGATTCTCGCCGCTTGTCGATGATGGCCAGATCGGCGTCGAGTGCGCTGGCGTACGCATTGGCCACCTTCACATTGCCGACATCGGGCGAGACGATCACGAGGTCCTCCATCTCGTCCCGGATGGTCTTGAAGTAGTCGCAGAACACGGTGGCGGCGGAGAGGTGGTCCACCGGGATGTCGAAGAACCCCTGGATCTGGGCCGCGTGGAGATCCATGGTCAGCACCCGGTTGGCACCGGCGGCGACGACGAGGTTGGCGACCAGCTTTGCGGTGATCGGCGTGCGCCCCGCGTCCTTCCGGTCCTGGCGTGCGTATCCGAAGTAGGGGACCACGGCCGTGATCCGCTTGGCCGACGCGCGGCGAAGGCAGTCGATGTAGATCAGCAGCTCCATGAGGTTGGCATTGACCGGAGCGCAGGTGGACTGGACCACGAAGCAGTCGCGGCCCCGGACGTCCTCCTCGACGCGGACGATCAGTTCCCCGTCCGGAAAGAGTTCCGTCTGTCCCTGCCCGATCGGAAGCATGAGATGCTTGCACATCTCGTCGGTGAGCTTCGCGCTGGCGCGTCCGGCGAAGATCTTGAGGTGATCGCGGTCGACTGCACTCATGGTGTCGTCTCCGTGGCAGCGGCTTCGTGGCGGGAGCGGAGGATCGCATCGACCTCCGACAGCTGGTCAGGGGTGTTGATGGACAGGACGTCCTCCGACGGTACGGCGTCGACGACCTCGACGGTCGATCCCGAGGTGTGGAGCATGGCCGGCACCTCGGTGAGGTAGTACTCGCCGGTGACCGCATCGGCGGGAAGCGACTTCAGGCAGCCGAACATCGCATCGGCGTCGAAGCAGGCGTAGCTGGGGTAGACCTCGTGGATCGCCAGCACGGCATCGGAGGCGTTCTTGTGTTCGACGATGGCTTCGAACCGTCCATGGTCGTCCCGCACGATTCGGCCGTATCCAGTGGGGTCCTCGATGTGCGAGGTCGCCAGCGTGGCGGCGGCGGACGCATGGCGGTGCGTTCGAAGAAGGGTGTCGATGGTCTCGGAGCGAATGAGGGGGCCGTCTCCGGCCAGGACCACGAGGTCCCCTTCGAACCCGTTCAGGGCTTCGTGGCAGCACAGGACGGCGTGCCCGGTGCCGAGTTGTTCGTGCTGCTCGATGTATTCGATGTGCCCGTCGTCGTCGAAGAGCGAGCGGACGTGGTCCGACTTGTAGCCGACCACGAGGAGTACGCGCTGCACGCCCGAACTGCGGAGGGCGTCCACGACCCAGTTGACCATCGGTCGGCCCGCGACTTCGAAGGCGACCTTGGGAAGGTCGCCACCCATGCGCGTTCCCTTGCCGGCGGCAAGGACGATGGCTGCGACGGGTCGGCCGGATTGTGACTGTGAAGTGTTCATGATTGCTCTTGCAGTGAAACTGGCCCGCCAAGACTCGAACTTGGAATGCCTGGACCAAAACCAGGTGTGT